>JBGTJG010000348.1:0-7544 GCA_041745235.1 Ferruginibacter sp.
TAATTTTAAGCGGATCTGCCTGTTGAATATATGAATGAAGCAAGACTACGGTAATTAATCCCGTACTTCCCAATATGCTGAAAACCCTTAGTGGCCGTATGGAATAACATTTACTGATGATCCATGCTGCCACACATGGAAGTAAGAGAATGGCAATAAAATTTCTGATGATAAGGATAATTGCAAAAGACAAAAGAAAGGCAAGAATTCTTGTGCGGGTAAATCCTTTTTCCAGTGCGAAGTAAAGAGAATAACAAAAAATACACAGTGCCGTAAACACAAAAAGATCTTTATGAATGCCCGAACTGAAATACAGCAGTGACGGAAGCCAGAAAACCCCGATCAAAATCTCGTTTTTTCTATCAGGATACACGTGCTTAAAAACACGGAACAACCCTACATGCCCGAGAAAACAAACCAAATTGAGCAATAAACTGTTCACGTAATAGTTGCCCCGGCTTAAAATGTTCAGGAAGGCCAGGCATTTATAAATAATGTTTGCCCGCAGATCGTTCCAATAGGATCCGGTTGAGCCTAAGTATTCGCCGTAGTTTGCATAATTTGATTTAAAGATGTCAGTAAAGAATACTTTGGGGTCAGACATCAGCAGTTTGTATTCATAAGCGCCCCAGTAATTAAACCCATCATAATCTGTATTGTTGTTGTAAACGTAATAATTTATGAGACCTACAAAACAACCGGCAGCAACTTTAAGACTGAGAAGGAGAAGAATAGTTTTGGTGCTGAGGCCTGTTTCCTTTACAAAACTAAGTCGCGTTATGAGATAACAACCCGCTGAGAAGTAAAGGATAAATAATACTATGGCCAAGCAGGTTTATTTAAGTTGTGGGAAGATAGTTAAAATTATGATTTTGATTATTTACCTAAAACGAGGCGGGGTATGTAAATTTGCGCATTCAAAAATTCCTGAAACATCATGGAAATTACCGCACTTACTGCAGCAAAATTAAGGATCACTGAAGAAGAATTTGAATCAATAAAAACAAAGATGGGCCGCACGCCCAATTTTACAGAGCTGTGTGCCTTCAGCGGGATGTGGAGTGAGCATTGCAGTTATAAAAATTCTATAAAACTTTTAAAAACACTTCCCCGGGAAGGAAAAAAAATGCTTGTAAAAGCAGGGGATGAGAATGCGGGCCTCATGGATATAGGTGATGGATACGGCGTTGTTTTTAAAATAGAATCCCACAATCACCCGAGTGCCATTGAACCTTTTCAGGGAGCTGCTACAGGGGTTGGAGGAATCAACAGGGATATTTTTACCATGGGCGCAAGACCTATTGCTTCTCTCAATTCTTTACGTTTCGGAAATATAAATGATGCTAAAACACAGCATCTGCTTGCAGGAGTTGTACACGGTATCGGCCATTACGGAAATTGTTTTGGCGTACCCACAGTAGGCGGGGAAATATATTTCGAAGATTGTTACCACACAAACCCCCTTGTAAATGCGATGAGTGTGGGTATTTTGAAAAACGGAGAAACAGTTTCCGCTACCGCTGAAGGAAAAGGAAACCCGGTGTTTTTTGTGGGCAGTGCTACGGGTAAGGACGGTATCGGCGGTGCATCTTTTGCAAGTGCAGAAATAACTGCTGACAGTGCTGCAGACTTGCCGGCTGTTCAGGTAGGAGACCCGTTTCAGGAAAAGAAATTATTGGAAGCGTGCCTGGAAGTTATACAAACAAATGCTGTGGTAGGTATGCAGGATATGGGTGCTGCCGGTATAATTTGTTCTACAGCTGAAATGAGTGCTAAAGGAAAAGCCGGAATGCGAATTGACCTGGAAAAAGTTCCAACCCGACAGAAAGATATGAAAGCTTGGGAACTGTTGCTCAGTGAGAGCCAGGAAAGAATGTTGCTGGTAGCAGAAAGAGGGAAGGAGCAAAGCGTACTGGATATATTTGAAAAATGGGATCTCCCCTGCAGTGAAATAGGAGAGGTTACAGAAGATGGGATGTTGCGTTTCTTTATGAATGGAGTTTCAGAAGCAGTATTACCTGCAGATGAACTCGTGCTTGGGGGCGGTGCGCCACAGTATATCCGAGAAGTAAAGGAACCGCTCTATTTGAAAAAAATCAATTCTTTTGATCCCGAGAAAATCCCGCTCCCGGAGAACCTAAAGGCAATTGCTGAGCAATTGATTGCCCTGCCAAACATTGCAAGCAAACGCTGGATATATGAACAGTACGACAGTATGGTAGGTGCAGGAAATACAAGCACCAACGGTGTATCTGATGCTGCCATAGTACTGGCTAAGCCTACAAATAAAGCAATGGCACTTACCACAGATTGCAACAGCCGCTATGTATATGCAGATCCTTACAAAGGTGCTATGATTGCAGTAGCTGAAGCAGCAAGAAACATAGTATGTTCCGGTGGCGAACCTTTAGGTGTAACCAATTGTTTAAATTTCGGAAACCCTTATGACCCGGAGGTATATTGGCAATTTACTAATGCTATCAAAGGAATGGGAGAGGCCTGTCTGAAATTTGACACCCCGGTTACAGGGGGTAATGTCAGTTTTTATAACCAGTCGCCTGATGGACCGGTTTATCCTACTCCTACGATAGGAATGGTAGGATTGCTGGAAAGCATTGATGATAAAATGACAATGAATTTTAAAAATGCAGGTGATGAAATTTTTCTTCTTGGCAAAAGCAGGAATGATATCAATTCATCAGAGTACCTGCATAAAATTATCGGGGAAGAGTTTAGCCCCTGTCCCTATTTTGACCTGAATGAAGAATATGAACTTCAAAAGGTTGTTTCTTCACTTATTAAAGAAAAGATTATAGCTTCTGCTCATGATGTAAGCGAAGGGGGGCTTTTTGTTACTTTAATGGAAAGCGCCTTCCCCGGAGACTTTGGCTTCATGGCCATGGGGGACGATGCCATCAGAAGTGATGCATTTTGGTTTGGCGAAGCTCAGAGTCGCATAGTGGTATCTGTAAAACCGCAATATGCAGAACAATTTAAAAGGATAATTAAAGAGTGGGGCGCAACCTGCTCAAGGATAGGAGCGGTTAAGACAGGGGAGATACAAATAGAGAATGAAAATTGGGGGAGCATAGGTGAATGGAAAAATAAGTATGAGGACGCAATCGGGAATATAATGAACAAAAAAGTAACTGAAGGTTCTTGATACACTTAACACAAAATTTCTATTGCCCGCTTTACCTTTTAGCTTATTTTGTGATGATTTAGATACTGTTTACCAATTAACTCCTTATCCACTATGAAAAAATTCTTAGCGACAGCGCTGCTGGTATTTGTCTGTTCTCATCTTTATGCTCAAAATGCCTCTGCAACCTGGGGTGACGAATTTAAAATGCGAAAAGGGAGCACCGATCTGTCAGTTATCTATGCAGATAAAACCGGCGTTTTTGTAAGAGAAGGGCATCTTGCATTGAAAAGTTATTTTGTAATTGGTGCTTCTACCAGGGAATCAGCTACATTAATAAAACTTGATAAAGGGTTTTCTGAAGAATATAAAAGTGACTTTAACAAAGAATTGAAAGGCAAACAATTCGAAGATTTCTTTTTTATTCAGAATAAATTATACCTCCTCGCATCGGATTACAAAAAAAGTAACAAAACCCTCACACTGCATGCTGCGGAAATAAATAAAGGGGACGGACAGCTTTCCGGTGATTGGAAAGTGCTCACATCATGGCAAAAAGACGAAAAGCGTGATGACCTTCAGTTTACCACAAGCTATAACTCCGATAGCAGTAAAATGATAGTAGTCAGCACCAATGAAGGCCGGGACAAAAATACCTATGATGTAAAGCAATTTGACAGCAAAATGAATGCATCAGGATCCCCTATCACTATTTCCAATGAATTCGATCCTAAAACATTTCAGTTGGAAGATGTGATCTACACAGTCAACGGGAATATAGTAATGGTGGGCAGGCTTTATGACTATGAGACGGGCAAAAAGAAGAAATCCAAAAATCTTCAGTTCAAAAATTATACTGTACGTATTTATAATAACACAGGCAGCATGCTAAAGGAAATAAATACAGACATAGATGCAAAGTGGTTGGTTAGTACAAAAGTTGCACAGATACCGAATAAAGATATTATACTGGCAGCCTTTTTCAGTGATACTAAGAGAGGGCGGGAAATTAATGGTATGCTCGTTCAAAGAATAGACCCGCTCACCGGGGAGGTGTTAAGTACAGCTAAAAAAGAGCTTAATACTTCTATGATCAGTGCAATAGATGATGCAGGTGATGATGACGATGATGAAAGCAGAAAAGAAAGAAAGGAGAGGGAGAGGCTTGAAAAAATTCAGGAGGATGAGGATGGGCTATCTAAATACATGAGGTTTCGCAATTTTGTATATACCGAAGATAAAGGCCTTGTGATCCTTGCAGAGAAGTATCATCATTACAGGTATACTACTACGAGTCCCGGTGCAGGTGGTATGGGGATGGGTGGTATGGGTGGTTTGGGATCTACACGTACAATTACATATGATGTACATGAATGCGGTGATATAATGATGAGTAAAATGGATGCATCGGGCAAGCTTTCATGGTTACATGTATTACCGAAAAATCAGCGGGAAGTTATTCAGATCGGCAGCAGCAACAGTTTCGGCTCAGGCTTAAGCTTTAATATGGGTACCAGTTATTTCAGCAACGCGTTTAATTTTCCCTTCTATGCAGGCTTGGGATCGATAGCTATCCCGGGTAAGAATACTGTCTCCATTTTATTTAATGATAACAGGAAAAACAGTGATGTGATGCAGCTTGGCCAGAAGATAAAACCAACAACAAGATTTGGCAAAAGTGAAATGTTTGCTATTCAGTTAGATGCAGCTACGGGAAAATACAAGAGAGTTTCGCTTTTCAGCAATGAGGATCAGCCCACGGCTATGCCCAGGCTTGGAGTCCCGATCGGTAAAGATTTTTATCTAATCGGAAAAGAGGACAAATTATTGGGCAAAACCAAAATAGCTGTGGGGAAAGTTACCTTCAAATAATTTTAAGCTTAAAGCATACCCCGGCTGAATAGTCGGGTTTTTTTTATTAGTATTTATAAGCATGACAATACCCGGTTGTTAAAAAAACAGCAACAGGCAAAAGTTTATCATTCATAATTTCCCGTGAACGGGCATTTGCTTTATCTTTGCATGACCTCCGGGAATAAATTTTTTCCCAAATTACAGGTCCTGTCTGTTTACTTTTTTATAATTGCTGATCAATAAGTTTTTTTGTTCTGATTTCTGAATCCGTTCATAAGGGTTACAAATTAAGAACGGAGATTAATTCGGTTGGTAAATATTTTTTATTTCGAATAAATTGAATTCAATGTCTAAGTTCATTTTTGTTACAGGTGGTGTTACATCGTCCTTAGGGAAGGGTATTATAGCTGCTTCGCTTGCAAAATTGTTGCAAAGCCGGGGATTGACAGTAACTATTCAAAAATTTGATCCTTATCTGAATGTAGACCCCGGAACACTAAATCCCTACGAGCATGGTGAATGTTTCGTTACCGATGACGGTGCGGAGACTGATCTGGATCTGGGCCATTATGAGCGCTTTTTAAACATCCCCACTTCTCAGGCCAACAATGTTACAACCGGACGTATATATCAAACCGTTATAAACCGGGAGCGGGAAGGAGAATACCTCGGTAAGACCGTACAGGTAGTACCGCATATTACTGATGAAATAAAACGCCGGATGCTGTTGCTCGGCGAATGCGGCGATTTTGATATTGTGATCACAGAGCTGGGGGGTACCGTAGGTGATATAGAAAGTCTACCGTTCGTAGAGGCGGTTAGGCAGTTACAATGGGAGCTTCCTGAAGAAGATTGCATGGTAGTACACCTTACACTGATACCATACTTAAAAGCTGCTAAAGAATTAAAGACGAAGCCCACTCAGCACAGCGTACGAATGCTGAGCCAGGAAGGTGTTCATCCGGATGTTATTGTTTGTCGTACAGAACATCCGTTATCTGATGATATCAGAAGGAAAGTGGCACTCTTCTGTAATGTAAAACCTAATGCAGTAATTGAAGCACTTGATGCTTCTACAATTTATGACGTGCCATTGAAAATGCTTCAGGAGGGATTGGATGTAATTGTTCTGAAACAGCTTCATATAAACGGGTACGCTGCACCTGAACTTACAAAATGGCGGGAGTTTCTCGAAAAATTAAATTACCCGAAGAGTCGAGTAAAAATTGGCCTTATAGGCAAATACATTGAATTGCAGGATGCATACAAATCTATTCTTGAGTCTTTCATTCATGCAGGAGCAATGAACCAATGCAAAGTGCAGATCGTGAATGTGCACAGTGAATTTATGACGGAAGATAATGTGTCAGAGAAATTAAAGGATCTTGATGGTTTGCTCGTTGCCCCGGGTTTCGGTGCAAGAGGTGTAGAAGGAAAGATCACTGCCGTAAAATATGCGCGGGAAAATAATATGCCGTTTTTCGGCATCTGTTTAGGTATGCAGATGGCTGTAATTGAATATGCGAGAAACGTAATGGGATGGTCAGGAGCACATTCTACTGAAATGGATACTGCTACGCCTTACCCGGTGATTGCATTGATGGAAGAACAAAAGAAAGTGAAGAAGAAAGGTGGCACCATGCGTT
Source organism: Ferruginibacter sp. (assembly GCA_041745235.1). Classification (GTDB taxonomy): domain Bacteria; phylum Bacteroidota; class Bacteroidia; order Chitinophagales; family Chitinophagaceae; genus Ferruginibacter. The sequence goes on from JBGTJG010000348.1 coordinate 6,643, forward strand.
TGGGATCATATCCATGTAATATTTCTAAAGGCTCTTTGGCTTATGAAATTTACGGCAGTGAAAACATTAATGAGAGGCATCGTCATCGCTGGGAATTCAACAATAAATATCTCAGTGAATTTGAAAATTCCGGGCTTATACCAAGCGGCAAAAATCCTGCAACAGGATTAGTTGAAATAGTGGAACTCAGGAATCATCCTTTCTTCGTAGGAGTTCAATATCATCCTGAGCTGAAAAGTACGGTTGAAAATCCTCACCCTCTGTTTGTGAATTTTATAAAAGCTGCAGGTTATTATGCAGAAATGAAAGCTGCCGCAGTTATTCGTAAACAGGAAAAGGAAACGGCCTGATGCAAAAACTGAGCATGGATGAACTGAACCGGAAAACAACGGAGGAGTTCAGAAGATCAGAAAAGATCCCGGTAATTGCGGTCCTCGAAAATATTCGAAGTGCATATAATGTAGGCAGTGTTTTTCGAACAGCAGACGCTTTCCTGCTGCAAGCGATTTATATCACAGGATACACTGCCATTCCCCCTCATAAAGAAATAAAGAAAACTGCCCTTGGTGCAGAAGAAGCTGTTGATTGGACGCATTTTGACAATGCAGAAACTGCTATCGTGCAATTAAAAGATAAGGGCTATAAAGTTTTTGCGGTTGAGCAAGTCGTAGGCAGCACGATGCTTCAAGAACTGCAATTTGAAAAAAATGATAAAATTGCTTTTGTCTTTGGTAATGAGGTAACAGGCGTAGAAGCATCGACAATAGAAACCTGTGACGGCTGTGTTGAGATCCCGCAATTTGGTACAAAACATTCTCTTAATATTGCTACAGCAGCGGGTGTGGTGCTTTGGGAGATCGTAAGAAACCGAATTAATGATTAATAGTTATTATTTATAATTT
>JBGTJG010000349.1:0-4867 GCA_041745235.1 Ferruginibacter sp.
AGTGAGACTGAATTATTTCAAGATATACAGATTGCATATGACCTTATAAAAACAAAATATACTGAAAGTAAAATAATCATTTTAGGATACTCAATCGGAACAGGGCCTGCGGCAAAAACGGCGGCTACAAATAATCCCAAATTACTAATCTTACAAGCACCCTATTTCAGCTTAACGGATATGATGAGCCACAATTATCCAATAGTTCCGACTTTTCTATTAAAATATAAATTCGCAACCAATGAATATATAAAAGATTGCAAGATGCCCATTGTTATCTTTCACGGAGATCAGGATGAAGTTATTTACTATAACTCTTCACTCAAATTAAAAAACTTATTAAAAAATTCAGACACATTGATAACATTGAATGGGCAAGGACATAATGGAATGACCGATAATCCTAAATACATAAATTCAATTCAGAAAATATTAAATTAAACTTTTTTGCACAATCTTTGATTTTTTAAACAAATGAATCACCAAGAAGATCTGACAAGCATTGCCCTCAAATGGTTTGCAGCCTTCAATGCACATAACCTTGAGGATCTGCTAACACTCTACCACGAAAATGCCCGCCATTACAGCCCAAAATTAAAACTTCGTCACCCGGAAACCAATGGCATTATTGTGGGCAGACCTGCTCTCCGTGCGTGGTGGCAGGACGCATTTGAGAGAATGCCGCAGCTTCATTATCATATGATCGCACTTACTGCAAATGAGGATCGAGTTTTCATGGAATACATCAGGCAGGTGCCCGGCGAAGAAGATATGAATGTAGCAGAGGTGTTGGAGATTGAGCAGGGAAGGATTATATCATCAAAGGTGTATCATGGTTGATGCTGTGTTAACTAACATTTCATTATAGGGCACAAAAGGCATTTTTAATACCTATTGCTTATTTTTGCACAATGATTTATAAGGAGAATCAACCGCTTAGGATAGCAGTTATTGATATGTACGAGGGAGCGGAAAATCAGGGTATGCGTTGCATACGGGAATTGCTTAATCAATTTGCGGAAATACAGGGACGGGATCTGATCAGGGATGAATTTGATGTAAGAAGAACTGCAGTGATGCCTGATATGACCTATGATATTTACATCTCCAGCGGAGGCCCCGGTTCACCCTTAGACAGTAAAGACACGGAATGGGAGAATGCTTTTTTTCTTTGGATAAAGAAAATGATAGCCCATAATTCAAATGAAGCAACGCTGATCAAAAAACCGGTATTTTTCATTTGCCATTCCTTTCAGCTTGCCTGCCGTTATTTTAACGTAGCAGAAGTAAGTAAAAGAAAAACTACAGCGTTTGGTGTATTCCCGGTTCACTACCTTGCAGATGCGGGCACCGATCCTATTTTTGACGGCCTTAATGATCCTTTTTATGCAGTGGACAGCAGGGATTACCAGGTTACAAAACCCGATCACAATCGGCTTAAAAGTATAGGTGGAACAATACTTGCCATTGAAAAAGCCCGGCCTCATGTTCCGCTGGAAAGAGCCATTATGTCCATTCGCTTTAATGATTTTATGGTAGGCACCCAGTTTCACCCTGAAGCTGATGCAATTGGTATGAGCCTGCACCTGCAAACCCCCGAGCGCAAAAAAATCGTTGTAGAAAATCACGGCGAAGAAAAATGGCTGAGCATGATTGAACAGCTGAGCGACCCGGATAAGATAACACATACGTATGCGCACATACTCCCTAATTTTTTAAATGATGCGGTGAATAAAATGCAGCCTGTTCCGGTTTAAAGGCATTTTCCTTCTGTCTCCGGCGTTATAACAATGTGCAATCGATAAGCCTGTTTATGAAAACTGATTACTGTTTATTATCTTTCATAATAAAACAGTAGTTTAGCATGCAAAAATCACTGAGAGATAATTTCAATAAAAACTTTACAGAAGAAAAATATGCTGTCTACATGCAGGAAGTGGAAAGCATCTCCCCCGGTGCCCTCGATTTCCGAAATGCAGAGACTCCACTCTTCATTCCTCAGGATTTTACAAAGAAAATGCTTGACGCATGTGAGGATATCATAGATGTAATTACGGCTTCCAATTTTAAAGAGCTTACAGAAAGAAGCATACCGGCTGACTTACGGGTAGCCGGCGATGAAAAACATGCGCAATTCATTGTTTTCGATTTTGGCATCTGCGAGGATGGTAAAGGCGGCTTTGAACCGCAACTGATAGAAATGCAGGGCTTCCCTACCCTCTACGGTTTCCAGGCATTTCACAGTGAGCTTACTGCAAAGTATGCTCAGGTGCCCGACACGCATTCTTCTTACCTGAACGGCTACGACAAAGAATCCTACATACAATTGCTGAAAGAAATAATAATCGGAGAACATGATCCTGCAGAAGTTATTTTGCTCGAGATCTTCCCTGAAAAACAAAAAACAAGGATTGATTTTTATGCCACACAGCAATTACTCGGAATAGAACCGGTGTGCCTTACCAAATTAAAGGCTGACGGGAAAAGCTTGTTTTATGAAAAGGCAAACGGTGAAAAGCAATACATCAAAAGAATTTACAACCGCCTCATTTTTGATGACCTCCAGCAACAGGAAGGATTGACAAATACCATTGATCTTACAAAAGAGTATAATGTAGAATGGGTACCGCATCCGAACTGGTTTTACCGAATAAGCAAATTCACATTGCCTTTTATAGATAACCCTTACGTGCCTGAAACGTTTTTCCTGAATGAAATAAAGCAACCCGTAGACCTGGAGCAATTTGTTCTGAAACCATTATTCTCCTTTGCGGGGATGGGTGTAGTAATAGATGTTACCCAAGGGGATATAGAAAATATCAAAGATCCGGAAAATTGGATCTTACAGCGAAAAGTAAATTATGCTCCGATCATAGAGACACCTGATGAGCCTGCAAAAGCTGAGATCAGATTATTTTATTTTTGGAAAAATGATTGGCAGCGGCCGAAAGCAGTGCATAATTTATCACGACTCAGCAAAGGAAAAATGATAGGCACAAGATATAATAAAGATAAAACCTGGGTAGGCGGTACCGTTTCCTACTTTGAAAAATAAAAGGGGATGTGATGAGTATAACTTAACCCAAAAACGATAAAATTTTTATATGATTCTTGGCCCGGGAAGATTTGAATATTGGCTGATAAAATTGGATGACCTGTTACAGCAAGCTGCAGCCAATAAAAACCCTGCATTATTTTTATTTCAAAACAATGCTCGTACGCCTCTCTTTATGCTGGAGGGGTTGGCCAAATTATACGCCGGCTTTCACAACAAAAAAAAGTTTAAAGAAATTCAGGAGGAATTTAAAGGTCTCGAAGACCTGCTTGGCGATATTGATTATTATGATGCTTTTGCAAAGGATTTCTTAGCTGATCCGGAAATGCCTGTTACGATAAGAATATTTACAGAAACGAAACGCGATGAAAACTTTGCGCTTTTAAATGAAGTCCTTAAAAAAAGAAAATGGCTTCGGGAAAAGGATTCCCGAACGAAAAAGATAAGAAAAGAACTAAAAAAAGCTGATTGGCGGGAACCTGCAGATGAGATAACTTTGATCAGAAATTTTTATGAAGTTGCTGTTACTTCAATTAATACTTTTTATGACGAAACCGGAGATGAGTTTACCGATGTAGAATTACAGGTACATGAAATCAGGAGAAAGTTGCGGTGGCTTAGCATATACCCGGCAGCAATAAGAGGGGCAATACAACTTATAGATACTGCAGCAACGGACGATGCAGTGTCCAAATATCTTTTGCCGGAAGTGATTAATTCCCCTTTTAATAAATTGCCCGAACCGGGAAACAACACCGAAGTTTTAGTACTGGAGAAAAATTATTTTCTGGCGCTGAGCTGGATGATATCCGAATTAGGAAAAATTAAAGACACCGGTCTAAGAGTGTTTGCGACCGCAGAGGCTGTAGAAGCTACTCAATTTGTGCAGGAAGATGCAGCACTTCTCCGCGCAAATGAACTTAACGGATCAGAACCGGGAGGGCTGCAGAGTTTACTTTCCCGTGCAAGAATTATCTGCGCCCGTTTTTTTGCAGAACATAATCTGGAAAAGATGATTGACACTGCGGCGATAAACAGTGCTCCCGGCACTGCTGTGCAAAAAGAAAAAACTAATACACAAACCACCATCTGATCCCGAGTCTGATGATGAGACCGGGTGTGGGATAATGCGGAGCGGCAAAATTATTATTCAAAAATCCGAAGCCGTTTGTGAAGCTTACGGTGTTCAGATTCTCGCCGCGCAGGTACGCCGTAAAGCCCTTTATCCGAAAATGCAAAAAAGCAGCAATATCGGGAGTATTGCTTATTGTAACAGAATCCTGCGGAACGAATTGCCCGATAACCGGAGAATAATTATTGGCCTTATAGGATGTATAGTACCGCATTTCCAAACCAGTGCTTATTCTCAGATTTTTATACAGGCTCCCCTCATAGGCAATCCTGCTTCTTGTGAAAAGAAATGGGACTCGGATCGGTGAATTATTATCTGTCTGTTGCACTGTTGCATCGCCGTAATAATTTACGTTCTTTATGACCCTGAATGTTTTAGAAGCAAATACCTGCAGAATATTAATAGGCTTATTAAATTGCCTGCTGCGGTAGTAGTCATAAAAATAGGCATAGTTTGTAAGCAGATAATTGTTGAATCCCAAAGTAAACAGCGGGTTGGTAGCAGTAGCGCCGAATGATGTTATATTTTCCTTTTTGTAATCATTGATATTGCCGAGGTTAAATGATGAAAGATTGTTAAAAATAAAAGAAGGCGTTCTGTTCACATTGCTGAAATGCAAATTTACATCACCGAACTTTTTATTAAAAAATCTGCTCAGATTAGCCTGTACATTATAATCG
>JBGTJG010000350.1:0-7230 GCA_041745235.1 Ferruginibacter sp.
ATTACTGTGCTGGATTTTTTTGCCGGTTCCGGAACCACGGGGCATGCTGTTTTAAAAGCTAACCATGCCGATGGCGGTCAGCGTAAATTTATCCTTTGTACGAATAATGAAAACGGTATTTGTGAAACCGTCACTTTTCCGCGATTGAATAATGTTATCAAAGGTTATAAAGAAGGCTATACAGATGTTAAAGGCCTGGGCGGCAATTTGAATTATTATACTACCTCATTTAAGAAAGGTGATAAAAAGAGAAAGAAGTGATCACGGCGCAGGATATCATATGTATTCCTTTATCAGAGGAAGAAATAAAAGATGCTATCATTAAGGCAAAGCAAAATTTCTCTATTGCAAAGCGGGATAATCTCCGCTCCAGGCATATTAATATACAATTCGACTGCCTGCTGCGGGGCTATATCGGTGAATATGCCATAAAAAAATGGCTTGCGGAATGTGGGATCTTTCTTGAAGTGAATAATTACATAAAGGACGGAGAGAACATCGATATTGATTTTCTGTACAAAGGCAAGAATATAGAATTAAAAACCTCTCTTGTTCCGGATGCTGATGTTACGATAGAAAGATCGATATTAAAAAGAGACATCAAGATAATAAAGCGAAACGAAAGTATCGATGATCTGCATGGCGATATCCATTTGCAGGTGTATTTCAGGCAGCGAACAAAGGCTAAGGATAAATGGCTCTCGGAAGCAGAGATCAATTTAGATGAAGAAAACATTGATCTGCTTTATCACAGCTTGCTGGCCCGTGCGTACAAGGACACTGTTTATTTTGTGGGCTGGATCGATAAACCTTATCTGAAATGTCAAATGGATTCGCTGAATGGAAATGATCGTTCCTGGACATTTAAAAATTCAAAGAGAGCATTTTGGAATTGTAAGATTGCGCAAAGTAAAAGGCCGGCTGAGCTGCCGGCATTTCTTCATCAATTATAAATTATTATCCCGCAAGTTTTTGCAGATTGGTCAAAGCCTTTTCCATATCAATTCCTTTTCCCAGAACAGGTTTAAAAATATCTCCGTTAGTTGTAACCCGTTCTACTGCATTGTAAATATTAAAATCTTCCATCTTCATTCCCTTCTTTACCTCATCCCAATGCAGGGGCATAGATACTGTAGCGCCGGGTTTTGGCCTTACAGAATAAGCGGAAGAAAGAGTAGCCTGAGGTCGGTTCTGCAAAAAATCTATATAAAGCATCCCTTTTCTTTTTGCAGTAAGCCTTTCTATGCTTGTATATTTCGGCAGGCGATCATTTACCATGTGGGCGATCAATCGACCGAATTCTTTTGAAGCTTCGTAATCATATTTTTTTCCTAACGGAATATAAATATGCAGACCGGTAGACCCTGAAGTTTTGCAATAACAATCCACTCCTGCGCCATCAAGTATTTCTTTGGTAACGTTTGCTGTTTCTATAACCTGGTCAAAATGGTTCTTATCCGGATCTAGGTCTATGCAGCACCAATCCGGATTATCAGGTTTTTTGTAAGTGCTGCTCCACGGGTTCATTTCTATGCAGCCAAGTGAAGCCATATAAAGCAGTGCTGCTTCATCATTGCAAAGCATAAAATTTTTATGCTCGCCCTCACTTGTTGTATAAGGTACTTTTTCAATCCACTCCGGTACTTTGCCGGTAACGTCTTTCTGGTAAAAACTTTTGCCTGTAATACCGTTTGGAAACCGGTTCATCGATTGCGGCCTGTCTTTTAAGTATGGCAGAATATACGGTGCCATCCTGTAGTAATAATTGATGAGATCTCGTTTCGTGATTTTTTCATCAGGCCAGTATATTTTGTTCAGGTTAGCAAATTTTATTTCCCGTGTATTTATCTTCTTTACCTGGCTGTCTTCAGTTGGATTTAATAAAGTTTTTCTCTCTGCTTTTGCAGGAACCTTTATTATTTTTTGTTCGGTCCGTGCTTTGGTTTGTCCTACTATCTTTTCTGTGTGAACTTCTTTTTCTTCCTTAACGGTGGAAGCTTTTTTGTCAATACGCATTCCTTGGAAAGACGGGTGGCGCATAATGCCATCTGTAGTCAATTCAGCATAAGCCACTTCACAAACCAATTCCGGTTTGAGCCATGTAGCCGTAGCCATTGGCGGTGTAGGGCGAAACCGGGAGGGTTTGTTTATGTCAGGCACAAAATCAAAAGGTGATGAATCTGTAATAAAGGTTTTAAAAAGCTTCATCATTTCCTTTTGGGTAGCATCATTGAAACCCGTGCCTATCTTACCCTTATAGATCAATTCTCCTTTTTCAAATACTCCCACTAATAATGAACTGAATGATTTGGCAGTGCCTTCATTTTTGGTGAAGCCGCCGATAACTACTTCGTGCCTTAATGCAATTTTTATTTTCAGCCAGTCTTTTGTTCTTCTGCCAATGGTATAAACTGAATTTGCTTTTTTGGCCATGATGCCTTCAAGCCCCATTTTCTCTGCGGCCTCAAAAAACTCGATGCCGGAAGTATCAAAATCATTGCTTAATAAAATGCTTTCTGAAACAGGCAATACCGCATTTAATATTTCCCTTCTTTCGGTAAGCGGAAGTTGGGTAAGGTCCCGCCCTTCGTACCAAAGAATATCAAAAACATAAAAAAGGAGGTTACCGTCAGCCTCGCTGCGCCAGTTCTGCAGATTCCCGAAATTTGCCATACCCTTATCATCAGCAACTATTACTTCACCATCCAACACGGCATTCAACCCTAACTTTTTGAGCGCTGCGTGTATCGGGTAAAACTTTTCGTTGAATGACTTGTTATTGCGTGATAGCAATTCAGTGCTCTTTTTATTGATATAAGCAACAGCGCGGTAGCCATCCCATTTAATTTCATACAGCCATCCCGGGGAATCAAATGGTTTATCTACAAGGGTAGCGAGCATAGGCTGCAACTCTGAAGGCTGCGCATTTTTTATTCCTTTTTCTAAAAGTGTTTTTAAGTCCTGTGTATTGTGATCCGAAGATTTAGAAGTGTCATTTTTTGTCTTCTCCTTTTTCCTTGTATTTATAACCTTCTTGGCCTCGCCTGCATTTTCCTTGGATTTATCACCGTAAATATTTGTGCTTGTCGCCGTAACTTGCTCCAGTGTTTTTCCCGATACGACAGATTTTTCTTTTTTAGTGATATCTGCTACAGATGCATGTTTGTCTTTCACTTTCATCAGCAACCAGGCGTTTTCTTCCCGACCGTGTGATTTTACTAAAGCGTACTCTCCTTTGATCTTTTTACCTGAGAGAACAATTTTTATTTTGCCCTTATTCAGACCCCCCATCAGTATCTTCTCTGCGGATTTTTTATCGGTTGCCGGTTCATCCTCGGCGGTTGTATACGTGCCTTCATCCCAGACTATCACTGTACCGCCACCATATTGTCCCTGCGGAATGATACCCTCAAATGTGCGGTAATCATAAGGATGGTCTTCGACCATCATTGCCAGTCTTTTTACAGAAGGGTCTGTGGATGGACCTTTGGGCACTGCCCAGCTTTTGAGAACACCCCGCATCTCTAAACGAAAATCGTAATGGAGACGGGAGGCAGCATGTTTTTGAATAACAAATTTGAGATCAGTATCAGCAGATTTACCGCCAAAGGGTTCTGAGGTTATTTCAGCGGAGCGCTTTGCTTTGTATTTAGTAAGTGACATTCAGGAATAGTTGTAAATTTTATGCCAATAAGAACCATTTTTTTGCCGGGGAACATGTAACATTTGCAGTAAAGTGTTTCACCGGCTGTCAAAATTTCCAAAAAATCTGAAAATATTTCATCAATTTTCAGGCAACAATGTGCCGGCATTCTCATTGCAAATCCCTATTAAATTTATTTTTTAACCAAATAAAAAGGAGGTTTGACATGAAACTCACAAGAAGAAACAGTCTGTTGAATTCATTCCCTGCATTATTTGATGATTTTTACAACAGGGATAACTTTAATTGGGCACTTTCCAATTCCTCGGAAACCAACACCACAATTCCGGCAGTTAATATCAAAGAAACGCCGGATAGCTATGAAGTGGAAGTAGCGGCACCGGGGCTGAAGAAAGAAGATTTTAAAGTTCACCTCACGGGCAATCAACTCACCATAAGCAGTGAGAAGACAAGTGAGCATGAAGAAAAAACTGCAGAAAAGTATTTCAGCAGGGAATTCAGCTATCAATCATTTCAACGCGCCTTTACCCTTCAGAAAGACGTAGTAGATGCGGAGAAAACGGAGGCTAGGTATGAGAGCGGAGTTTTGCGGCTTTTGATCCCTAAAAAGGAAGAGGCGAAGAAAAAAGAACCCCGCATCATTGAGATATCCTGATACATTGCACTAAAAAAATGCTTCCTTTTGGAAGCATTTTTTTATATCTGTACACGAGTATGATGGCCAAAATGCCGGCAATTCGTAACTGTATTTATATTGATTAATTAGACGAAGAAGAGGAGTGCGCCATTTTATTTATTGAATCCCCAAAGCCTAATGTAGTTCCCATAGCTGATTTTAAGAAAGGAGCTATATGTTCATCGAAAATTTTTCTGCCCTGATCTTTCAGTTCTTCTTTCTCAGACTCTTCCATTTTGTTGTATTGGTAGATAGCTACTGCGCCGAGGCCCATAAATAAAAGCAATGCTGTGTTTGATAGTTTCATTTTCTTAGATTTTAAGGTTAAACATTGCAGTATCCATATAAAAAACCGTACCGAAAAATACCGGGCACTGAATTTTAATATAAGTTCACAATAACTTTTCCATTTTTATATCTGACCGCACGTAATGAATGGAATGGTCGGGCGCTATCTCTGTAAAGCCGTATTTACGGTAGAGACAGATGGCAGGCTCCAATTTCCGGTTTGAGTAAAGGATCAGTCTTTTTGCATTGAGCTTAACCGATTCAGCTATGCAGTGCTCCATCAGTATTTTGCCAAATCCCTTCCCTTTATATTTCTCTGTAATTGCCATTTTAGCCAGCTCATATTCCTCATCATTTATTTTAAGAAGGGAAACCGTGCCTGCTACCTCTTCCTTTACCAGGAGGTACCAAATATGCCCGCCTTTATTAAGGATCTCACCCTGCGGATCGGATAGGTGAACAATATCATCCGGTTCTACAAAAAAATATTTTTCAAGCCATTCATAATTAAGGTCCTTAATGTGGCTCTTGTATTTTTCGCAATACGGAACAATTGTGATCATGTTTTCAGAGTCGTTTATATGTTTAACCCGCCGCACACGCTAAGGGTTTGCCCGGTTACATATGTACTCATATCTGACGCCAGAAATAAAGCTGCATTTGCAATGTCTTCACCGCTCGCAAATTTCCCTAACGGAATAGCTGCCTTATATTTTGCAGCTGCATCCCCTTCCTGCAAATACCCGGTCATATCTGTTTCTACAAAACCGGGTGCAATGGCATTGCACCTGATATTCCTGCTGCCGAGTTCTTTCGCAATACTTTTTGAGAAACCTATGATACCTGCCTTACTGGCAGCATAGCTGCTTTGCCCTGCATTTCCCGTTTCCCCGATGATGCTGCTCATATTTATTATACTGCCGCTGCGGGCTTTCATCATCGGTTTTATAACCTGTTTAGTTATATTAAAAACACTTTTCAGATTTACATCCATTACATCATCCCATTGCTCTTCTGTCATCCGCATCAGCAGGTTGTCTTTAGAAATGCCCGCATTATTTACACAAATATCTATCTGGCCGAATTCCTTCAGCACATCAGAGATAAAACTTTCTGCAGCTGAATAATCCCCGGCATTTGTTTTATAAGCTTTGGCGTTTACGCCAAGCGCTTTCAGTTTTGCTTCAAGTGTATTTGCTTTGTCAGTGCTGCTGTCGCTTACATAACTGAACGCAATATTGGCGCCGTGCTCTGCAAATTTTATTGCAATTGCTTCTCCGATACCTCTGGCGGCTCCCGTAATTACAGCAGTTTTATTTTCGAGTAATTTCATATGGTTTATTTATAGACTCACAAAAATATATAAAACGAAGCGCATAAGCAGCACAGTCAACAGTTTTAAAAATCAGGAGGCGGTGGTTTTTCCCCGTCAAAAATATTTATAATGCAGTCTCATTAAACCATGTTGATGGCAATCGTGAATAACAGGAACTTATAAAGGATCATGATCACAAATTGCAGGGCGGCGATGAAGAGAATTGAATAGAGGATGCTGAACCACCATTTAAATTTAAAAAAACGTCGTCCGGCAAATGTTAAAAATATTGCGAACACTGATAGGATTGAAATAACGGCGGGAACCTCAGAAAAAGAATAAATACCTGTTGCCTGCATAAAAACCTGAAAAAGAAGCGGGGTAATAAGAAATCCCCATAAAATATAAAAGGAACTTGCTTCGATGGTGAAAATAAAGTGATCAAAATAATATTTTCTTTTGCGGAAGGCAAGCAGAAAAGAAAACAAGGCCAGGGGTGGAATGATGATAAACAATAAAAACTTTGATGTTTTCTCTCCCGCATGGTGAAACACTTCCGATAATTTTTCATAGGAAATTCCACTTTGCTGCATTACAGCAGCAATTTTTGCCGTTGCATATTTTCCATAAACAGGATTCTGTTCATAATACTTCATCTTCATATTTAACCCTTCAAAAATGGGCAAAAGCAGGTAAATAACTACAAGGAGCAGGAAAAGTGCGAGCGGCTTAAAATACTTTTTTCGAATACCGTTACAATAATCTTCGGAAAGCCTGCCGGGACTGAGGAAAATGGCCTTGAGCGTATTGAAAAATGTCCCTTCAAAGTGTGTTAAGAAATGGAAACCTTCACTTACCACATGGCGAAGGGTACGGTCCTTATCGGTATATTTTTTTTCACCGCAAATATTGCAAAAATTGCCGGGGTATTCATTGCCGCAATTTTTACAGTTTGTAGTTGCATCCATTATTTAATTGAATTTAGCTGCTTTATTTCTTCCACAATTTTTCTTTCATTGCTAAGGCGGGGTACTTTATGTTGCCCGCCCACTTTTCCTTTCGTTCGCAGCCATTCAGTAAAGGTTCCTTCGGGCAGATTGTGTACTATCGGCAAACGCAGGGCAATATCTTTATGTCGTTTTGCCTCATAATCACTGTTCGCTGCTTTTAAAGCACTGTCCATTGCTTCAGTAAAAGCCTGCATATTCTCGGGCGGCTTATCAAATTCAATGAGCCACTCATGTGCGCCATTGCTGTCTTCCGTAAAATATACCGGTGCAGCAGTAT
>JBGTJG010000351.1:0-4493 GCA_041745235.1 Ferruginibacter sp.
ATGATTGTCACGGGAGCACCGGTAGTTTTACCGGAAAAGATCCCGGATAAAAAAACAGGAATGTCATCTTCCTTCCTGGGTGTAGTTCCCGGTTGCGTTCCTCCCTTCCTTCTTTCAATGTCTGTTATAAAATCTGCTTCATCCACCGGTATCCCGGCAGGGCAACCATCTATCGTTATTCCTACGGAAGCGCCGTGGGATTCACCGAAAATGTTTATGCGAAATAAAGTTCCGAAGCTGTTCATACCGCAAATTTAGGGATCTGTAATTTCTAAGTCTGCACCTGCATTTTTAAGATCAGTATAAAACCCGGGGTAAGACTTGTTTATGGCTTCAGCATGGTTTATAATAATACCCGCCTCAGCGCCCAATGCTGCTACAGCTGCAGCCATTGCAATGCGGTGATCATGATGTGATGATACATTTGCCGAACGCAAAGGTGTACCCCCCTTTATGATCATTTCATCATCCTGAAATGAAATTGCAATTCCCATGCTGCTAAAAACATGTTGCAGTGTTTCTGCACGGTTGCTTTCCTTAGCTGCAAGCCTGTGAATGCCTTTTATTGCTGATGTGCCCGTACAATAGGCTGCCAGCGCTACAAGGGGCGGAAACAGGTCCGGGCAATGAGTGGCATCAAATTCAAATGGCTTCAGTTCTTTTTTCCGAACCCGGATCTTTTCAGATATTTCTACATCTGCACCGCAGTTTTGCAGCACTGTAAGTATAGCTTTATCTGCCTGTGCAGAATGTATGCTGAGGCCGGTAAGATTTACGGAACCACTGATAGCTGCTGCCACCAGCAAAAAAGAAGCGCTGCTCCAATCTCCTTCTACTGTATAAGATACAGGATTACTGATCGGATCCTTTTTTACCTCAATCAAAAACCTTTCGTAATTATCATGTGAAATAACATAACCGAAATGCTTCATCACATCTAAGGTAAGATCGATGTATGGCTTGCTTTTAAGTCCGGTTACGGAAATAACAACCCGGTCTTTTACTGATGCACCTAATGCAAAAAGCAATCCTGTGAGAAACTGGGAACTGAGCGAACCGTCTATCGTAATGTCTGCAGGAATAAGCGGACCCGTTATTTGAAGGGGCAGAAAACCCTTATTTGAATTTATTTTTACGTTGAGCCCGGGCAAAACATCATCAAAAAAATCCATCCGCCGTTTTAACAGGCTCCCTTCACCGGACAGCATTATTTCAACAGATGATAAGGCAGCAATCGGTGCGAACATTCTGAATGATAAGCCACTTTCGCCGCAATTAATCACTGAAGGTTGTAACATTTCATGAGCAGGGAATCCGCCGGATGATATGGTAATTTCACTATCTCCCGGAATTATTTTTGCGCCGAGTTGTCTGATAATGTTGAGAGAGGCCTTATCATCATTACTATGGCCGGCGTTTTTTATATGCGTTGTACCCCTGTGGAGGAGTGCTGCGGCACATGCTCGCTGCATGCTGCTTTTAGAGGCGGGCACATGAATGGTGCCTGCTACAGCTGATGGTGATACCTTTACCTGCATTGCAATGATTGGTCATACAAAATTTCCAATTCTGAAATGGGTAACGGTATCACTACACCGGAGCCGATACTGTCCAGCATGACAAAATTCATTTTTTCTCCTACCCTTTTTTTATCCTTTCTCAACAGTTCAAAAACCTTTTCTTTATCTGTACTTACAGAAATCGGCAATTCATATTGCTTCAGAAGCTTTACTATCCTGTCATTTTCTTCAGCGGTAAGTGTATTTTTTTCTATAGATACAGCCGAAGCAATAGCCATCCCGATACTGATGGCATAACCGTGGGGAAGATCATGAAGATTTTCCAGAGCGTGACCGAAAGTGTGGCCGAAATTTAATAAATGGCGTTCACCTGTTTCACTTTCATCATTTACAACGATTGCATTTTTAAGTGCTGCGTTCCTTTCTATCAATGCAGCCGCTGCCTGCCTGTTTCGGATATAAAAATCTATGTTATGCAATTCTAATTCTGCAAACATTTCTGCGTCCTTAATGCATGCATGCTTAATAATTTCAGCAAAGCCGTTAATCCATTCTTCCCTCGGAAGTGTATCTAAAAAAGTAAGATCATACAGGATGAACTGAGGACGGCAGGTAGTACCTACCATGTTCTTATACATACCTACGTTAACGCCATTTTTCCCGCCGATTGCAGCATCAGTCATTGCGAGAATTGTTGTGGGAATAAATCCTGCTTTTACACCACGTTTATATATGCTTGCTGCAAACCCGGCAATATCTGTAACTACTCCCCCTCCGACACCTGCTATAAGCCAGGTTTTATCAATTTCTATATCAAGCAGCTGAACAATAATGTCATCAACAGCAGCCTGGTTTTTATTTTTTTCGCCACCCTGTATTCTTATTAGTTTATAGCCATTGAATTTTTCCTCATGCAAAGAAAAAATTCTTTCATCTGTAATGATCAGTGTTCTTTCCTTTTCATGATAAACGCTCATATCCTGAAGGATGGCATCCATACAAACACTTACCATTCCGTTCGGATAAAGGACTTCTGTTACCTTCATAAACTGTTTAATTTATTTCCCGGCCCGTTCATAACTTTATTCTGATGTTGTATGCTTTCCATGTGGACCGCATCAAAATATTTTATCAGAAATTCTTTGCTCAACGTAAGGGATTCTCCTTTTTCCATTGCCCTTGTCAATATTTCATTCCACCGTATTGTTTGTAAAATGGTAAGGTTATTATTTTTCTTGAACGTTCCTATCTGATCTGCTATTTTCATTCTCCTGCCGAGAAGGCTGAGCAGTTCATCATCTACCTGGTCTATTCTTTCCCGAAGCAAGCTTAATTCTGTCGCCTCCGGCTCACTCGATACACGCCATACGAGCGTATCCAGCATTTTTTTAAACTGAAGCGGAGTGATCTGTTGTTTTGCATCGCTCCAGGCATGATCCGGATCTGTATGAGACTCCAGCATTATGCCACCGAAATCGAGATCAATGCTTTTTTGAGCTACCTGTTGCAGCAATGACCTGTTGCCGCAAATATGGGAAGGGTCGCAAATAAGTAACATCTCAGGGTGGCGCCGTTTCATTTCAATGGGCAAATGCCACATCGGTGCATTGCGGTATTCCGTATTCCCGTAAGATGAAAAGCCCCTGTGTATCATTCCAACATCCTTCAAGCCAACTTTTTGTAATCTCTCTAAAGCACCGCTCCAAAGTTCCAGGTCCGGGTTGATCGGATTTTTTACCAACACCGGAACATCCACCCCCTTCAATGCATCTGCCACTTCCTGCACGCTGAAAGGATTTACAGTG
The DNA here is from genome assembly GCA_041745235.1 of Ferruginibacter sp. Classification (GTDB taxonomy): domain Bacteria; phylum Bacteroidota; class Bacteroidia; order Chitinophagales; family Chitinophagaceae; genus Ferruginibacter. Next base: position 3,326 of record JBGTJG010000351.1, read on the forward strand.
GTACGTGCGCCTATCCAAAGCATATCAACGCCGTATTTCAGAGCCAATTCTGCATGACGGGCTGTAGCTACCTCTACAGTTACAGGCATTCCTGTTTCTCTTTTAGCATGCATAAGCCACTCCAGACCCGGTTCGCCTACTCCTTCAAACATTCCCGGTTTGGTACGGGGTTTCCAAATACCCGCCCTGAGCACGTCAATTTTTCCGATCGCCGCCAGTTCAGCAGCTGTTTGTATTACCTGTTCTTCCGTTTCTGCACTGCAGGGTCCGCTGATAATGATCGGACGCTTAAACCATATATTTTTTATCGATTTCTCCATTTTTTTTAAGTTCATTTCCTCCCGGCATTCAGTTTCCCGGGATGATCAGGAATATTTAATCCAAGTATGATCTTGTGTTTTGCATACCCGATACCTTTTAAAAGCACTGTCTTTACAATCCCGGTTCCTCCCCTGTTTTCTGATCGCTTCCTTATTATTGGGGTAAGTAAAGGGTCATCGTCAAAAACCAGTTCATCTGTATAATATTCGTTTATACCGGGCTCTTTTACTACAAAGTGAATATGTGCAGGGATATCTGTTGCCGGATAGGAAGCGGGACGGCCAGTATAGAGGTTAAACTTGCCGGCAGAGTCGGATTTCATCCATCCCCGCAGCTTACCGTGGCGTGTTACTTTGGTGCCGGATCCATTGCTTTGAGGATAACGGCCTACTGCATCGGTATGCCAGTAGTAAATGAGTATCCCCGATGCCGGCGTAATATTATCGGGTTTAAACACGCTGCCTTCTATGATCAATTTTTGCGAATTATCGTTCCATGCGGTATTCGTATCTCCGGTATTTATATTCGGAGGCATGCCTGTATAGATCAGATCGCATCCGTCACATCCGCCACCTATAACATTTTTCTTAGCAACAGATTTTTGATTAGTGGTTGTTTGCTGACCTTCGCATCCGGTTACGCAGAAGCTTAAGGTAAGTGAGAGAATTAAAATAAGAAAAGATTTTACCTGAGCCATTGGTGTCGTATCTTTTGCAAAAATACGCTGAGGCTGAGTAAATAAGTTGAATCCATAAAAAAAGCCATTTCGAAGAATCGAAATGGCCCGGATTGCTCGTCAAAAAGAATCCGATTATTTAAAGAATTACTTCTTCTCGTTCATTTTGTT
>JBGTJG010000352.1:0-2258 GCA_041745235.1 Ferruginibacter sp.
GGGTATTCAAAACTATAGGGCACTCCCGGCTCATCAAAAAGGAGATATTTTTTTTGGGGTAGGTCTATTCGGAAGTAGCCTGTTTTTTTTGAAATATACGGACTATTGCAGGCCGATATTAGTATTAACGCGACCGGAAAAAGGGAGAAAAATCTTCTAAAATAATACATGAATTAATAAATGTTATCCTTATTCATCATCCGGGCTGTTTCTGATTACTACTCTTACCCTGCCGATTCGATTCTTATTTATTTCCATTGGTATAAAAGTAAAATCACCGCTGTTCAGCTCCGTCTCTTCCTGCGGAAATTCGCCCGCTATTTCCAATACGAGACCGCCGACAGAATCGCTTTCGCCTCTTATCGGATCAAAAGTATCTGAAGGGAGATTCATCAGTTTACACGCATCTTTTATCATGAGTTTCCCTTCAAAAATATAGGTAGAATCATCTATTTTTTTATTGGAACTTTCTTCTTCGTCAAATTCATCTTTTATTTCCCCGGTGATCTCTTCCATTATATCTTCCAATGTTACGATCCCGGAAGTGCCGCCAAACTCATCTACTACTATGGCAAAATGTATGCGCCCCGCACGAAATTCCTGAAGGAGGTCTTCTATTAATTTCTTTTCATGAACGAAATAAGGAGTACGGATAAGCGGCCGCCAGTCATAATCAGGGGATTCATTGATATGCGCCAGCAGGTCTTTTGTATGAAGCATACCGGCAATTTCATCCAGGTTATTTTTATAAACAGGGAGCCGGGAATAATGCAACTCTTCTGCGATCCTGATCACATCTCTGAACGTAGTATCGTATTCTATCCCGCTCACATCCAGGCGTGTGCGCATGATCTGTTTTGCAGGTGTATCGCCGAATTTTCTTATACCCTTAAGAATCTGCTTCTCTTCAGGTGTTGCTTCATGATCAGGGAGCAGGTCAATTGCGTGATCAAGATCTCCCGCATTGGGTGAGCTATGCTTTACTCCGGATAATTTCTTCTCCAGGCTATCACTGAAGCGTACCAGTCTTTTGCTGAGTCCGTAAAATATACTGTTGAAAATTTCGATTACAAGGGAGGCAGCGGAAGCAAACCATATTTTATTGTGAGTAGCCCATACCTTAGGCAAAATCTCCGCAAAAAGCAGGATTATAAACGTTACAGAAAGTATCCGTATAAAAAACCCCGGCCAAAAAGGATAATCCGGGCCGAGCCAATCCCGGATAAGTGTATTAGAAATAAGAATGATCCCGATATTAACCACACTGTTTGTAATACGCATAGAAGCCAGCAGGGTTTTCGGTTGTTCCAATAAGGTCACAATCCGGCGGAATGATGGCTGTTGCTTTGTTTTGAGCACATTAATATCCTTTTGTCCTAAAGAGAAAAAAGCAACTTCTCCGCCTGCTACAAGAAAAGAAAGAACAAACAAGACTATCACGGTAAAAATAAGCACGCCGGTAATGGCGGGAATTATTGCAAGAAAATGAAAAGGCATTTGAAGGAATGCCGCTGCCGAAAAGGTATACAAGGGACCAAATTTATATTAATAATTCACCGTCTGATTGCTATCGGATATTAAAAAGGCAATCGCTCATTTCCATTTTCATCCGAAGGCGGAAGCTGTTCTTCATCCGCAGATATATCATGTTCATCAAATCCGTCAGTACTGCCATCAGTTCGCTTATCCAGCATAATGAGATTCTCTCCTATTATTTCAGTAGCAAATTTTTTGTTGCCTTCCTTATCTTCCCAACTGCGTGTTTTTAATCGTCCTTCAATGAACACCGGGCTGCCTCGCCTCAAATATTTCTGAGCAAGTTCTGCCAGGCCGCGCCACAAAATTAAAGTATGCCACTCTGTTTGAGCAATGAGCCGGCCGGTTCTGTCTTTGTAAGATTCCGTAGTGGCAAGAGAGAACTTTGCAACAGCAATGTTTCCTTCAAGAAATTGCATATCAGGATCTTTCCCCAGATTGCCTACGAGTGTCACACGATTTACACCTCTCATAATTAAGTGAATTTTTAACTCCTAAACTCAATTTTAAAGATACATTTATTTCCGGTAAAGTTAATTCGAGCCCATTTTTTTCAAGGCACCGGATTCAAAAAAGGAAGTGACCATACGAGGGAAAGCAAGTTTACCAAGATCCTTTTTAGTTAATGCAGTGTAACCTTCGAGGTCCAAAGGAGCGTGCAGTTTAATATGAACAAAAGTCCCGTGTATCTGCTGATGGGTAAGTTGTTGTTTAAATGATTC
>JBGTJG010000353.1:0-7884 GCA_041745235.1 Ferruginibacter sp.
CAAGCATGATAAGTCCCATAATGATTGCAATAAGAAAAACAAATTCAATCAGCATGATCAATAAACCGCCCGCACCCATAGTAATACGGGAATTAAATTCTTCATTGATAGCCTGTGGCAGACGTGCAAGAATTCCTACCATGATGATCAGAGAAACACCGTTTCCTAATCCCTTATCAGTAATCTTTTCACCTAACCACATTACGAATAATGTACCTACGGTTAAAATGATCACTGTTGATATCCAGAAAAAATTGCTGTATGCAGGAATAAGTGCTTCAGCATTACCCGGGCTTTTAAGATAGCCGATGTAGGCTGCTGCCTGAAAAGCAGTAACAGCAACTGTAAGATAACGAGTCCATTGATTGATCTTCTTACGACCGCTCTCTCCTTCCTTATTAACCTTAGCCATCTGCGGTACAAGGATCGTCATCAACTGCATAAAAATAGATGCAGAGATATACGGCATAATACCTAACGCAAAAATTGAGGCCTTAGAGAATGCACCCCCAACAAATGCATCCAGCAGGCCAAGAAGCCCGCCTTTAGAATTCTCGCTGAGGTTTGCAAGTTGGTTTGGATCTATTCCGGGTAAAACTATAAAAGAGCCGAGACGGTAGACGAATAATAATATTAACGTGAATATTATTTTCTTGCGCAGTTCCTCGATGCTCCAGATATTCTTAAGTGTAGTTATAAACTTCTTCACTAATTAATTTCGGTTTTTATGTGGCCTAAAAGATAAAGACCCCGCCGGCGGCGGGGGGCAAATATCGTAAAATTATTTTACTATTTCTACTGTACCGCCTGCTGCTTCAATCGCAGCTTTTGCCTTATCACTTACAGCATTTACTTTAAAAGTAAACTTGCCTTTGATCTCGCCGTTACCAAGAACTTTTACATTATCTGTCTGACTGATCAAACCGTTCATGTATAGATTTGGCAGGGTAAATTCTGTGATACCGTATTTTTCTGCATAATGATCGATCTTACCGATATTGATCACTTTAAATTCAACACGATTAATATTTTTGAAACCACGCTTTGGTACACGGCGCTGAATGGGCATCTGACCGCCTTCAAAACCTTTCTTACTTTTGTAACCGGCACGGCTCTGGCCACCTTTGTTACCTTTTGTAGAAGTACCGCCTTTACCGCTTGCTTCACCGCGGCCTATTCTTTTTTCTTTGTGGGTAGAGCCTTTTGCAGGCTTCAATGTGTGCAGATTCATATTGCTTTTATTTTAAACTTACGCCCCGAAAGCATCGGGGCTCGCTTTTATAATATGCAGACCTTTTGATCTGCGGTTTGTTTTGAATTATGCTTCTTCTACTTTTACCAGGTGGCTCACTTTTGTGATCATACCTAAAATCTGAGGAGTAGCTTCTTTTTCTACAGTAGCGTTCATTTTATTCAAACCTAATGCCTGCATAGTTCTTTTCTGGCGCTCAGATCTGTCAATGATACTTTTAACCTGTGTTACTTTTACTTTTTTCATTGCTGATATTTTGTTTGTTAAGTTATTAAACTTAACTGCGTTTTATCCGTTAAAAACTCTCTTTAAAGAAATATTGCGTTGTCTTGAAACTGCGATTGGTTCACGCAAAGTTGCCAGTGCTTTTACCGTTGCCTTTACGACATTCTGCGGATTAGCTGATCCAAGATTTTTTGCAAGAACGTCAGTGATACCTGCTGCTTCTAAAACCGCACGCATACTACCTCCTGCTATCACACCTGTACCGTGAGCGGCAGGCTTGATAAGGATCTTTGCAGCACCTTCTTTGCTGAGCTGATCGTGAGGAATAGTGCCATGCATTACCGGAACCTTGATCAGATTCTTTTTTGCATCTTCAATTCCTTTAGTAATAGCTTCCTGTACTTCTTTAGCTTTACCAAGACCGCAACCAACCACACCTGCACCGTTACCTACAACCACAAGGGCTGAGAAGCTGAATGCACGTCCACCCTTAGTAGTTTTCACTACACGGTTAATTGAAACCACTTTCTCTTTCAGTTCAAGATCACCGGCCTTCAGTTTATTTACAATTACGTTTGACATATTATATTTCAGATTTAATATTTAAGATTTAATATTCATTAAACCTTAATGTTCGTTCTTATTTTTCCCTTAGAATTTCAATCCGCCTTCTCTTGCTCCTTCTGCTACAGCTTTCACACGCCCGTGATAGATATAACCACTGCGGTCAAAAACAACTTTTTCTATTCCTAACTCTACTGCTTTTCTTGCAATAGCTTCACCCACCATTTTACTTTTCTCAGTTTTAGGAGCAGTCTGTGCAGTGATATCTTTTTGCTTAGAAGATGCTGCTGCCAGAGTAGTTCCGGTTTCGTCATCAATTAATTGCGCATAAATGTCGCTGTTGCTTCTGAAAACGGTAAGACGCGGTGCAGATGCAGAACCGTTTATCTTTTTACGGATGCGGTAACGGATCTTTTGCCTTGCCTGTGATTTATTGTTCATCTTATTTTATTTTACATTCCACGATTCTGCCGTAGAATTCAATTATTAATTATTACTTACCTGCAGACTTACCTGCTTTTCTTCTCAACACTTCACCTACGAACTTCACACCTTTTCCTTTGTACGGCTCAGGCTTACGCAGGCTTCTGATCTTTGCGCTTACTGCACCAAGCAATTGCTTGTCTACACTTTCCAGAGTGATGATCGGGTTCTTACCTTTCTCCTGGATAGTAGCTACTTTCAATTCTTTCGGAATTTCTACAAGTATGTTGTGAGAAAAACCAAGAGAAAGATCTAATATATTCCCGGTGTTTGCTGCTTTGTAACCTACACCTACCAGTTCAAGTTGTTTAGTGAAACCTTCTGTAACTCCTTTTACCATATTGTCGATCAAAGAACGGTAAAGACCATGCATTGCACGGTGACGGATCTGATCGGTAGGGCGTTTGAATTCTACAACATTATCCTGAATATCAACAATGATATCCCTGTCAATGTTCTGCTTCAGTTCACCTTTAGGGCCTTTAACAGTAACCTCGTTATTTTTATTAAGCGTGATTGTAACTCCTGCCGGAATCTCGATCGGCTTTTTTCCTATACGACTCATAATTTATATTTAATCTCTTTATTAAAATTGGCTCACGCCCCTCAGGCTTAGTAAATGTTGCAAAGAACTTCTCCGCCTACATTCTGCACTTTCGCTTCTTTATCTGTCATTATTCCTTTAGAAGTAGAAATGATCGCTACACCTAAACCATTTTTCACTCTTTTAAATTCATCCGGCTTTGCATAACTGCGCAGGCCCGGACGGCTTACTCTTTCGAGGCTTTGGATAGCAGGTAATTTAGTATTAGCATCATATTTCAATGCTATTTTAATTACGCCCTGCTTGCTGTCATCTTCAAATTTGTATTTGAGGATATAACCTTTATCGTATAAAATTTCAGTGATACGCTTTTTCAAATTGCTTGCAGGTATCTCTACGATACGGTGGTTTGCCATTTGAGCGTTTCTGATTCTTGTTAAATAATCTGCTATCGGATCAGTTACCATTGTTGTGTTTAATTACTTTTAAAAATATTTTTTTCAATGCGATATCCCTTATTCGTTGTTCGCTTGTCGTTGATCGTTGTTCGTCTAAGATTTGTTCTAACGTTCAACGGACTACGTTTATCGATCAACTCTTATTACCAGCTTGCTTTTGTAACCCCGGGTATTTTCCCTGCCAAAGCCATATCTCTGAACATAATACGGTTCACACCAAAGTGACGCATATAACCACGAGGACGGCCTGTTAGCTGGCAGCGGTTCCTTAAACGTACCGGTGAAGCATTTTTAGGCAAAAGATCCAAACCGGCATAATCACCGGCAGCTTTCAATGCAGCTCTTTTATCTGCATATTTTGCTACTATCCTTTCTCTTTTTCTCTGCCTGGCTTCTATTGATTTTTTTGCCATGTTGTATTTTAATTTACGATCAGCTGATTACTGCTGCTCTGATTTTTTTACGTTTTTGAAAGGCATTCCCAATTCTTTAAGCAATTCAAATGCTTCTTCATTGGTTTTTGCTGTTGTTACAAAAGTGATATCAAGACCGGTGATCTTATTTACCTTATCGATATCGATCTCAGGAAAAATGATCTGCTCAGTAACACCTAATGTGTAGTTACCGCGGCCATCAAATGCTTTATCGTTAATACCTTTGAAATCACGTACACGTGGCAATGAAACCGATACAAGCCTGTCAAGAAACTCATACATCTTCTCGCCGCGAAGTGTAACACGTGCACCGATGGGCATGTTCTTACGCAGCTTAAAGTTTGAGATATCTTTCTTAGACATTGTAGCTACCGCCTTCTGTCCCGTAATGTTGCTTAGCTCATCAATGGCTACATCAATAAGTTTTTTGTCAGTTACTGCGCCGTTTACACCGCGGTTCAAACAGATCTTGCTGAGCTTAGGAGCCTGCATTACTGTTTTGTAACTGAACTTTTTCATCAATGCCGGTATAACGTCTTTCTTATACTTAGCGGCCAATCTCTGGGTTGTTGCTGTTGTTTCCATTATTTAATTGCCTCCCCTGATTTTTTTGTTACACGAATTAATTTTCCGTTCTCACGTGTGCGCTTGATTTTACTTCCCGCACCCTGTTTAGCATCCCATAACATTACATTGCTGATGGCTATCGGCGCTTCCACTTTAAGGATTCCGCCTTTTGTATTTTGTGCTGATGGCTTAGTGTGCTTCGTAACGATGTTCACACCTTCTACCAAAACCTTATTCTTTTCAGATATTACTTCCAACACTTTGCGGGGCTTCTTCACATCTTTATCATCTCCTGTAATCACTACAACAGAATCTCCCTTTTTGATGTTGAACTTCGGTTTAAATCTTGTACTCATTTTATTATCTGTTTACAATCTGCAAAACGTTTTTGCAAATTTTATTTATGCTTAATTATAATACCTCAGGAGCAAGAGAAATGATCTTCATGTATCCTTTATCTCTCAGCTCACGGGCCACCGGGCCAAAAATACGTGTGCCTCTCGGCTCGTCTGAGTTGTTCAGCAATACAACTGCATTATCATCGAATCGTATGTAAGATCCGTCCTTGCGGCGAAGCTTATTTACAGTTCTCACAATAACCGCTTTGCTTACAGTTCCTTTTTTAATACCGCCTGCAGGCATTGCATCTTTTACAGTTACTACGATCTTATCACCTATCCTGGCATAATCCTGTCCGCTGTTTCCCAGTACACGGATACAAAGAACTTCTTTGGCACCGCTGTTGTCCGCTACGTTTAGTCTGCTTTCTTGCTGAATCATTTTATACTTTTTGTCAGTGCCTTTATAAGACACCAAGTTTTTATTTTACTTTTTCTACAACTTCTACCAATCTCCAACGCTTTGTTTTGCTCAGCGGACGGGATTCCATGATCTTAACGGTATCGCCGATGTTGCACTCGTTCTTTTCATCATGAGCATGAAAAGCAGAAGTTTTCTTAAGGAACTTTCCGTACAAAGGGTGCTTGATCTTCCTCTCTACTTTTACAGTGATCGTCTTATCCATTTTATTGCTGGATACAACACCTGTTCTTGTTTTTCTTAAGTTTCTTATTAATGTAGTTTCTTCCATTGTTATACTTTTTGCCGGGATTAAGCCCCGATCTGTGTTTTTCTTAATTGCGTTTTCAAACGTGCGATATCTCTTCTCAGGATACGGATGCTCTGCGGATTTTCCAAAGGAGCAATGGCGTGAGCGAAAGTTAATTTCTTCATGCGCATTTCATCTTCTTTGATCTTAGCCGTAAGGTCAGCCTCGTTTAATCCGGTAAGGCTTTGTGAAAATTCGTTTTTCTTAGACATTATTTTTAATTTTCTACTTCTTTAATATTATGCTGAGTAATCCCTGCTTGTAATGAATTTTGTAAGGATCGGCAGTTTCTGTGCTGCTAAAGCAAATGCATGCTTTGCAACTTCTTCTGTAACACCGTCTGCCTCAAATAAGATGCGGCCCGGTTGTACAATTGCAGCCCATCCTTCAGGGTTACCTTTACCTTTACCCATCCTTACCTCTGCAGGCTTGGCGGTAATAGGCTTGTCAGGGAAAATTCTGATCCAAACATTTCCTTCCCTTTTCATCGCACGTGTCATTGCCTGACGGGCACTTTCAATCTGCCTGTTTGTAAGCGCTACACTATCCAATGCCTTTAAGCCAAACGTACCGAATGCTAAAGTAGCACCGCGTTTTGTATTGCCCTTCATGCGGCCTTTCTGTGTTTTCCTGTGTAAGACCCTTTTTGGTGATAACATCTTTAATTAATTTGCTAATTCGATAATTTGATGATGTGATAATGTTCACATCTCGATATTTCATTTGTTTTTTGATAAAGTTTCGATTTGAAAGCTTGCTAATTAGCAAATATCAAATCAGTACATTATCAAATTATCTTCTTCCACCGCCGCCACCGCCTCTGCGATCATCTCCTCCTCTGCCACCACCTCTTCTGTCATCACCGCCGCCTCTGCGATCATCTCTTCCGCCAAAACCACCCGGCCTGTCACTTCCGCCTATTTCTTTACCGCCACCTGCAAGTACATTAGGATTAAGATCTCTCTTGCCTAAAACTTCACCTTTACAGATCCAAACTTTGATACCGATCTTACCGTAAACTGTAAGAGCAAACACATTTGCATAATCAATATCCATACGAAGTGTATGTAAGGGAGTACGGCCCTGCTTGATCTCCTCGCTGCGTGCAATCTCTGCACCGCCTAAACGGCCACCTACTTTTACTTTAATTCCTTCAGCACCCATACGAAGCGCAGAAGCTATAGACATTTTGATAGCTCTCTTGTAGCTGATACGATTCTCTAACTGGCGGGCGATTGTATCTGCTACAATAGCTGCATCCAGTTCCGGACGGCGTATCTCTAATATATTGATCTGCACATCTTCTTTACCGCAAAGCTTTTTCAATTCTTCTTTGATCCTGTCTACTTCTCCGCCGCCTTTACCGATAATGATACCGGGCTTAGAAGTGTGAATAGTAACGATAAGCTTGTTCAGCGTACGCTCTATAACAATCTTAGAAATACCGCCTTTGTTGATACGGGCGTTCAGGTAGTTCCTGATACGATCGTCCTCTATCAATTTTTTAGCGTAATCCTTTTTGTGAGCAAACCAATTGCTATCCCACCCGCGTGTGATACCTAATCTTGCGCCTATCGGATTTGTTTTCTGACCCATAGTTTTTATTTAGCTCCCGATGGTTTTTCGGGATTTAATTTTATTCGGTTTCTGAATTATCTTTTTTCTTAACTGCTGCTTTTTTAGCGGCAGGTTTTGCAGTAGCTGTTTTCTTAGCTGCCGGCTTCTTTGCTTTTACTTCTCCTGCTTCTTCAGCAGAAATTTCTTTTTTCATGGTTTCTTTTTTAGAAACCCTTACCGCTTTTTCAGTTGCATCAGCTGCATCTACAAAAAGAGTAACATGGTTGCTGCGCTTACGCACTCTGTAACCACGGCCCTGCGGTGCAGGACGCATACGCTTGATAACTCTTGCGCCATCAACCATAATTGTTTTAACGATCAATGAAGTTTCATCTGCACCTTCATTCTTAGCTTTCCAGTTGCTGATAGCAGAAAGGAGAAGCTTGCGTAATGGTACTGAAGAATGCTTAGGATTGTGCTCCAGGATCGCTAAAGCGTTCTCAACTTTCATCCCGCGAATAAGATCCGCCAACAGGCGCATTTTCCGCGGTGATGTAGGTTCGTTATTTAATTTTGCTACTGCTTCCATTTTTTATTTAGTTGTAAGTTGTCAGTTATTAGATCTGTCAACTTTTTTATTATCCTTTTTTACTTGAGTGTCCTCTGAAATTCCTTGTAGGTGCAAATTCACC
>JBGTJG010000354.1:0-12694 GCA_041745235.1 Ferruginibacter sp.
CTTCTTTTCCTTAACGGAAAAAATATAAAAGAAAGCAAAAGGTTTTAAGAAAGAAAATGCTGTTTCATTCATTTGAAACAGCATTTTTCATTGTGTGCGTTCAGAATTATCGCTCATTCAATCCCTTGACAAAATCACTTACGAGGTAGCTTAATAATTTTCCCGACGTTTCATCCTTGCGTCCGTCGGAAAGCTGGGAAGCCGCTTCACAAATATGTAAGTAAGCCGTTTTTGTGTGACTTGCTGTATAAGTAAGGTATTGCCTTGCCTGCAGCACAGAAATTCCACCCGGCGAACATGCACTGCTGAGCACATTGCGGATGCAATCCATATCAAGCTCGATCCCTGTGTACATATCATCAGTAAAATCAACAGCCTGCGCCACAGCCTGCATGAAGTTTTTTGTTTCCCTCAAAAAAATATCTTCGTAAGAGGTGTATTGAATAAAAAGATTTGATTGAATATCTGCCAGAACATTCTGCGAAATATAATTTTCATGCAGCCCTATAATACTGTATTTACCAAGATAACCGTCTGACTCCGCATAACGAAACGGATTACCGCTGTGGCGCCCTTCCTGTGTTCTGTAATCTGAATGCGCATCCAGGTTTATTGCATTTAATTGTGCCAAAGGAATGCGGTTCATTTTCATTAATCCCTTGGAAACGCCTTTGAGCAAAGGATATGCATTATTATGCCCCCCGCCTATTACGATAGGTATCTTACCCGATGATGCAATAGCTTTCATTAATCGCTCCACTTCATCATCAATGGTAACTACCGCATGGCGATAGGCATCTGTTTTTTCCTGATCATTGTAAGCATGGCTTTCAATGAGGTATTTAAGATCGCCAAAATCGAAATGACCGAGGAGCAGCATATCTTCTCCGCTGCAGAAATCATTGCTCTGGATATTTAAAAACGCATTCAGGAAAGGGTACCAGTTTGTATCAGCACCTCCTGTTCCCTGGTTTGCATGCACCCCGATATCTTCCGGGATACCAACCAATACATACTTTGCTGTAGAATTGTGCAGCACATCCGGCCAATCTCCTTCCTTAAGATATTGAATTCGCTCACCTAGCTTGGTTTCAAAACGTCGTCGCTTGGTTAATGATACCACATCGTTTTTACCGTAAAATTTAAAATGTTTCATCAATCAGATTTTAAAAGTAAATTTTGTTTTGCTTCACATTACTGCGAATTATCTTTTTCGTATTCCTTAATTGTTATTTACCCACTTTCCCTTTATCATAACCCGCTCAATATTATTTGTGCTAAAGCTATAAAACAAATATGCAAGCGAAGGTATTTTTTTTGTGATAATAAGATCAGCTCTTTTACCGATCATTATTGACCCCGTTTCTTCCGCACATTCCATGGCAAAGGCGCCATTTATAGTTGCCGCATTTATAACTTCTGCTGGCAGCATTTTCATTTGTATGCAACTGAGCGCCGTCACAAAATTTATATTCCCTGAGGGAGAAGAACCCGGGTTGTAATCTGAAGCAAGTGTAACTGCCGCACCGGCATCGATCAGCTTGCGGGCGGGCTGGTATGCCATACGCAGGAAGAAAGCGGCTGTGGGTAATAGTGTGCTGCACCCCTTGTATTCTCCAAGCAAATCAATTTCGTGATCTGTGAGCGTTTCCAAATGATCGAGGGAAACTGCCTTTTGATTTATGCCTACCTCAATACCGCCAATGCTGTTCAGTTGATTTACATGCAGTTTAGGTTTAAGCCCGTGGATCGCTCCTGACTCACAAATTTCTGCTGTTTCTTCAGGTGAGAAAAATCCGATTTCACAAAAGACATCTATGTAATCTGCTAATTTTTCTTTTGTAATTACAGGGAGCATTTCATTTTTGATCAGATCAATATAACCGCGGTGGTTGTCTTTATATTCGAGCGGATAAGTATGTGCAGCCAGGAATGTAGATCTGATGATCAGATCAGCGTTTTCTTTCAGTCGCTTAATAACACGAAGCATTTTTAATTCGCCTTCAACGGATAAGCCGTAGCCGCTTTTTATTTCTATCGCACCTGTACCCAAAGCAGCCAATTCATTAATTCTCTTAAACGCAGCAGTATACAGATCATCTTCTGAAGTATCCTTCAGTTTATTAGCTGAATTTAAAATACCGCCGCCTTTTGCAGCTATTTCTGCATATGAAAGACCGTTGAGTTTATCAACAAATTCATTTTCCCTGGTGCCCGCAAATACTATGTGGGTATGGCTGTCACACCAGCATGGCAAAATAAACTGACCGCTCACATCAACAATATTTTTTGGAAGATGGGGAATATTTATTTCCAGCTCGTACATTTTTCCGAAACCTGCAATAAGCCCGGCTTCTACAAGCAGATATGCATCCTCAATTACGGGAAGAGAAGCAAGTGCTGCCCCGCGCAGCAGTTCATTTTCTTCCCGCACATTTACAAGCTGAGAAATATTTATAAAAAGGATGGTATCGTGCATGGCTCAGAGTTGTTCAAAAATATTTTTGCTGAATGCTTCTAAACCGGGATCCCTGGCGCCCATCAGCAGAAACACACAATCATCAGTTAAATGCGGCCGAATATCTTTCAAAAGATCATTTCGATCTTCTGTAAAGAATGCATTTCTACCCAATGATGTAATAGCATCTGTAAGTTCTTTCGCAGAAATGTCCTTTACTGCTGTGCCGCCGGCATAAAAGATCTCACTCATCCAAATTTCATCTTGCGGTCTCAATGCCGCCGCAATTTCTTTTACAAAATCATCTTTCAAAAATTTGGTTGGGCCATAACCATGCGGCTGAAACCACGCAATAACCTTATTTGCAATCGGCTGACATGCGGTTATTGAAGCTGCACATTTTGCGGGGTTGTGTGCATAATCATCGATTACTTTTATCCCGTTTTTTTCGCCGAGCAATTGATGCCTTCTGTAAATCCCTTCATAAGTTTTTAAACCCTCAGCAGATTTATCTAATGGAATTCCAATTGCACTTGCTACCGCGGTGGCAGCTAGGGCATTTTCCATATTGTGTTTCCCAATAGTAGTTAGATGAAAGGGAACATCATTAATTGAAAAACGGATATTCATTCCTTCCTGGCTAAGATCAGAAGCAATAAACCCTGCTTTATTTTCATCAGATGAAAAATCTGAATCAACATCTGCAGACAATGAAGCAGAAAGTTTGTTGGAACGATTCACGATAAACTTTCCGGTAGTGTTTTTTTTGAATGTTGTAAAAATATCAATCAGCTCAGCTGTTTCCTGGTGGTCTTTATCAATGTTGAGCAGTAAGCCTATCTCCGGATTATACTTTACAATGGAGCCGTCACTTTCGTCTGCTTCTATGACAAGCCATTCTCCTGATCCGACTTTAGCATTGCCGATCTTGCCCTCTTTAATGATGTTCACGAGACCTGCACCGCTTATAATGCCGGGCCCGTAGCCGGCTGTTTCAAGAATCTGAAACAACATACCGCCGGTGGTGCTTTTTCCTGATGTTCCGCCAATTGCAATCGTACGTTTTGTTTCTGCGATCATAGCCAGCAAGTCACTGCGCTTTATGATCGGAATTCCCATACTTTTTGCCTGCTGTACCTCAGGGACAGTATCTTCTACAGCTGTGGATACGATTACAATATCTATATTGCCGGTGATCCCCTCTCCTGTTTGCGGAAAGCAGTTTATTCCTTCGGCTTCAAGCTTTTCTTTTGTTTCATTGAATATACCCGGTGTGAAGTACCGGTCGCTGCCGCTCACCTGCTTACCGGAACCTGCCAGAAACTGCGCGAGGGCACTCATGCCCGAGCCGGCTATTCCTATAAAAAAGAAATGATTGATCTTACTCAGTGAATTGATCGTACTCAATTAATTATTCGTTTATGAGCCGCTAATTTACAGTTATATTGATGGAACCGCCTTCATTGTTTAACAACTTATAACAAACTTTTCGCCTGACCTTTACGTTAGTAAATCAAAATTTATATTACGATGAAAATCCTAAGCATCCTTCTTTTTACTGTGATCATGTTTTCATCATGCGGCTATTCACAAAACAAAGGTTTAAAAATTCCCGTAGCCACCTCAACCAAACCTATGCCCGGTGAGGCCGTAGCTACTTTTGCTGAAGGTTGTTTTTGGCATACTGAAATTGTATTTCAAAGCTTAAAGGGTGTACGGGATGCTGTTTCCGGTTACTCCGGCGGCACTGTTCCCAATCCGTCTTACGAGAAGGTAGCTGCCGGTGTTACAGGCCATGCCGAAGCGGTCCAAATTTATTATGATCCTTCTCAAATCTCATATTCTCAGCTCGTAGCCGCTCTTTTTGCAAGCATGGATCCTACCACTCTTAATCGCCAGGGTAATGACGTGGGTACCGCTTATCGATCTATTGCTTTTTATCGAAATGAAGCAGAACGAAATATTATTAATGCCGAGATCAAGAGAGTAAACGATTCAAAGAAATACAAAAACAGGGTTGTTACAGAAGTGCTTCCGTTCACTAAATTTTATGCCGGGGAGGCGTACCACCAGGAATACATTTTTAATCACCCCGGGAATTCTTATGTACAGAATGTTTCTATCCCGGATTACCTGCATTTTAAAAAAACCTTTAAAGGCCCGTTTAAAAATTAAACAGGAAGTTTGTCTATAGCTTTTAAATAATCATATTGCATGTCTTCATGCATTGTATCAACTGCCTTTTTGATCCTTTTTATCAGTGATAAATAGAGATTTAGAAGGGCAGTATTTTTTTTAAGGTTGAGCCCGAGCCCGTTTATCTTTTCGCATACATATATCAGGATATCCGGTTCAGTTGTTTCGGAAGAGCTGTATTTTATATATCGATTTGCCGTTCTTATTATTTTTCGTATCGTTTTTTTAGCGAAATAAATATTCTTTGTATTGACCGTAAGGAACAATTCTTCAAGTATTTCTTTCACCCCGGTTACATATGCCGCTTCATCAGTAGCTTCAAATAACAGATAACTCAGTAACTCCTTGTTTTCTTTTTTAAATTTTGTAAGCCGGAGGCACAGAGCCAGCAGCTCGGCAGGAGGCACATTCTCCAGTTCAGTTTTTATTTCTTTCAGAGAAGCAGTCTTCATTAAGGAAAAATACTATCTTATTTTTTTAATCAATATTTTTATTGCTAAAACCGGACTGATGCGCAAAAGACAATTGCCTTCTCCCATTACAATATTGATGGGCATTATTATTATTGCTGCTTTATGTACATGGCTTATACCCGCCGGTAAATATGATACGATCAGCTACAAGGAAGGTGAGCCGTTTCAGATCTCGGGAGCAGGTGGGGATACATCTCTACCACTCACACAGGCAACGCTGGACAGCCTTAAAGTAAAAGTAAGTCTTGAAAAATTTACCGCCGGTTCAGTAAGGAAACCGGTATCAATTCCCGGGACTTACAAAGAGTTGCCGGCCAACAGGCAGGGATTTTTGGAGATTCTCAAAGCCCCGATCAAAGGTGTTTATGAAGCCATAGATATAATTTTCTTTATACTGGTGATAGGTGCTTTTATGCAGGTTTTTAATGAAAGCGGTGCAATGGAACGCGGTCTGCGCACGCTTTCTTATCGCATGAAGGGAAGAGAAACCCTGCTTATTGTAATACTTACCTTTTTATTTTCCTTTGCGGGCGCTTCATATGGTATGGCGGAAGAAGCCTTGGTTTTTTACGCCGTATTGGTGCCCGTATTCATCACCGCGGGCTATGATCTTATTGTGCCGGTTGCTGTAATCTTCGGCGGGACGCAACTGGGTACACTTGCTTCCTTTACCAATCCTTTTTCCACAATAATCGCGTCCAATGCTGCCGGTATTAATTGGACAGACGGCTTGTCAGAAAGGGTTATCATGTTTCTCCTTACCACAGCGATTACAATTTGGTACATTATACGTTATGCAAAAAAAGTAAAAAAAGATCCATCCGCCTCCTTTGTATATAAGTCAGCCGGTATTGATCAGATTATTCCGGCACCCGATACGCTCATCGCACCTGAACCGTTAAGCAAAGCAACTGTATTATTACTTTTTCTTTTCCTGTCCACATTTCTCTCCATGATAGCCGGGGTAGTATGGCTTGAGTGGTGGCTCCCGGAAATGACCGCATTATTTCTGGCAGCATCTGTTTTAGTGGCAGTAATATTAAGAATGCCTGAAGCTATTTTTATAAAGCAGTTTGTAAAAGGTGCAGAATCATTGCTGAGTGTAGCACTAATTGTGGGCGTAGCAAGAGGTGTTACAATTATTCTTAATGAAGGAAAGATCAGCGATTCTATCGTCTTCTATGCTTCGCAGGCTGTAAGCGGTATGCCACCTTCTCTATTTATTATAGCCATGTTATTTTTATTTGCATTTTTTACGTTGTTTATTTCATCTTCATCAGGCATGGCAGTTTTAACTATGCCAATTATGGGTTCTCTTGCCTTGCTGGTAAATGTGCCGGGCAGAGAAATTGTTAATGCTTATCTGTTCGGAATGGGGATTATGGGATTTATAACACCAACAGGGTTAATATTGCCTTCGCTTGCCTTGGTGAACGTTAGTTTTAAAGCTTGGTGGAATTTTATATCACCATTATTACTTATTCTGATTACAGTTTGTCTTGCTTGCTTATTGATTGGCATCAATCTGTAAGAAGTAAGAATTTATATTGTGAATATTCCTCAAATATTACCACCTTCGCACTCCTTTAACGAATGAATTCCTGTTTGGCACAGTTTTGTCAGATATTCAATAACTAATATTAATTATTCATTTAAAACTCAGCCATGAAAAATTTCCTTATCATCTTAAGTGCAACTGCCCTGTTTGCATCATGTAAAAGAAAAGACAGTTTAGAAACAGATAAAAATATTGTTGTATTAACAGATACATCAAAAAACAGTTTTTCTGCAGATACAGCAGTATCTAATGTTCCTATGACTACGACTACAACTGTGACTACAGTTTCACCTACTGTTGCTCCTGTAGCAGTAGCACCTGTTCGTTCAACTGCACCGGTTAGAAGAAGAGCTTCTTCAGGTAGCTCTCGCGGAACAGGCAGTGGTTCTACTGCAGGTAATACAGGCGGTGGCGGTGGAACTTATAATACTCCGGCCCCGGCTCCGGCTCCCCAAAGAACCGGGATCAGTAAAGCAGCTAAAGGTGCAATTATCGGTGGTGTAGGTGGTGCCGTTGTAGGAGGTGTAATCGGTAAAGGAGCTAAAGGCGCAGTTATCGGCGGTGTAGCCGGTGCTGCAGGCGGATACATAATCGGTCGTGGTAAAGACAGAAGAGATGGTCGCGTACAATAATTAGCTTCTGTATTTTTATAAATTTGCAAAAAGTCATTTCTTTGTATGAGAAATGGCTTTTTCATTTAAAACTATTAATAATGGCCTCTTGCAATTTTTCTGTTCCATTCAGCGGACCCTCAGTTGATATCCTTGATAAAGCACACGAAACCATTAAGTCTCAAAACGGGACTTTTACGGGTGACGAAAACACAGGACACTTTGATGTTAGTGTTTTCGGTAATACCGTAAAAGGTTCATATTCCGTAAACGGGCAGATCCTCGAAATTGAAATAACGGAGAAACCATTCCTTGTTCCCTGCAGCATGATTGAAAGCTTCCTGGTTAACAAGCTTAACTGAGTTTCTCTATCCCTGTAAATCATAATCACATACCTTTGCGCCGGAAACGGTTCAGCACAATACTCTTGTGCCGATTAAAAGGGAATCCTGTTCAATTCAGGAGCTATCCCCGTAGCTGTATTGCACTTCCCGCAAGGGAAATACCCGGCAAATTTACCACTGTTTAAAAACGGGAAGGTAGCCGGTGTTGTGCTAAGCCAGAAGACCTGCCTGCTCCTTCTTATTTTCGAAGCTTTCGGGTGAAAGGCTGTAGATGCGACGTTTCTTTGCATTTGCATACCTACATGCGCAGGCTGATCAATCAGCATTCTTGGTAAAACTGTATACATATTTACTTTGTTTTTTTGTTTTGTTGCCGGAATTGGTTGCCGCCCAAACATCAGATACCCTTCAAAATATTGATGTGCATGCATCAACAGGAAAAAATGCAGCCGTTACATCATCGCCGGTCCAGATACTGAACAGTACAGAAATTTCAAGGAGAAACAGCCTTTCTGTTGCAGATGCTGTCAAGTATTTTGCAGGAATTCACGTAAAAGATTACGGGGGTATCGGCGGATTAAAAACGGTATCTGTACGAAGCCTCGGGGCGAATCACACGGGGGTATTATATGATGGAATCGCAGTTGGCGATGCGCAGGGAGGTCAGATCGATCTCGGAAAGTTTTCAATAGATAACGTAGAGGAAATCGGGTTTTATAATTCAGGTCCTACTGAAATACTTAGTACCGCAAGATCGTTTGCTTCATCTTCTATCATAAGTTTAAAAACTAACGGAGAAAAAGTTACCCGAGTTGATGTGATCAGAGCAGGTAATAAATTCGGCTCATTCGGCTTGTTTGCTCCTTCCGTCTCCGTTAAAAAATATTTTGGTAAACGATTTCATACAGCCTTAAATGCGTACTATCAATATTCAAAAGGAAATTACCCTTACAAAGCCTATGAAAATGATCAGACATTTAAAAACAGAGCGAACGCAGATATTAAGTCTTATAAAATAGAATATGATGCCGCTCTTTTTTTAAATGACAGCAACAGCTTAAAAATAAAAGCTTATCATTTTAACAGTGACAGAGGATTACCGGGAGCAGTCATTTTAATTAATAATTTCTCCAATCAGCGCCTGACAGATAAAAACTTTTTCATCCAAAGCAGCTGGCTTCATCAGAAGTCCGAAAAGAGCAGTATGCTCGTAAGCGGTAAGTTTTCATCCGATATAATTATTTACACTGATCCGCAGTTTCCGAATAATTCCGGCAGACTTGAAAATAATTTTAATCAGCAGGAAATTTATTTATCAGCTTCATACAAATATAATATTACGGATCATCTTGCAACATCAGTTTCTGCAGACGCTTTTAACAGCACGCTCGGCCGCACTGATTCATACGCGGCTGGTTTTGCAAATCCTGACAGGAATACATTCTTAAATAACATTGCTGTTCAGTGGAAGAAAAGCTCTTTTGAGGTCTCAGGGAATGTTTTATACACTGCCATAAACGAAAAAGTAACTAACGGGAAAGCCGGAAGAAATCTTCATGAATACTCTCCTGCTGTTTCGGTTTCAGTAAAGCCGTTTACAGATGTACCGGTGCGTATACGCGGCTTTTACAAAAATATTTTCCGTGCTCCCACTTTTAATGACCTCTATTACACACTTGTAGGCAATACAGACCTGCGCCCGGAATACGCAGCGCAGTTTAATGCAGGCCTGACATACAGTATGAGCAGCACGGGATTATTGCAAAGATGCGTATTCACTGCAGATGGTTATATCAACAGCGTAAAGGATAAGATCCTTGCTGTTCCGAGACAAAATCTGTTTCAATGGTCTATGCAAAATGTAGGTAAAGCATACATCACGGGATCAGATATAACGCTTCATACCATATTTAAGAATTATCGGGATCTGCACTTTTCTACCCGGCTTTCTTATTCTTTTCAGGATGCTGATAATCGCTCAGATGTGACTTCATCTTTATACAAAACGCAATTGCCGTACACACCCAAGCATTCCGGCAGCCTCAATTTGAATGCTGAATTTAAAAAGACTGTGATAAGCTATAACATGCTCATGTCCTCACTGCGTTACAGAGCAGGTAACCAAGCCCATGAAAATGCAATACAGGGTCAAGTGATCAGTGACATAACGGTTAGCCATATAAAGAGTACAAAAGGCGGAGAATGTAAAATCACCGCAGAAGCTAATAATGTATTTAACACCCAATACGAGATCATAAAATATTATCCCATGCCGCGATTTAATTATCGGATAGGGTTAAAAGTCACTTCAAAATATTAACCAAACCAAAAAACAATTCAGCGCAATGAAAAGTAACTTTTTTAAATCCTTAATGCCACTGACAGTAGCTATTCTTATATTGAATGCCTGCAAAAAAGATGATGCAACGGTAGTTCCCCCCGGGCCCGTACAGATTTCACCTGCAGTAGGTGAATACGTGCTCAGTGAAGGAACATTCGGCGGTGGAAATAATACACGGCTGTCTTATCATACAAACAGCACGGGCGTAACAGTCGGTGATTTTTTTCTTCAGCAAAACCCTACTATTACAGGCGGCTTAGGCGATACCGGCAATGACATGATCATTTATGGCAGTAAACTGTATATCGTAATAAATAATTCAAACGTAGTAACTGTATTGAATGCGAATAATGCAACTTTCCTGAAAAATATTTCTTTCTTAAACGGTGCCGTTCCTAAATTTCCCCGCTATGCTGCTGCCGCAAAAGGAAAAGTGTATGTGAGCAACTCCGACGGCACGGTAAGCATGATAGACACATCGAGCCTGAGTATTACGGCAAACATACCGGTGGGATCTAATCCTGAGCAGCTCGCAGTTTCCGGTGATAAATTATTTGTTACAAACTCGGGCGGCTTTAATTTTCCTAATTATGATTCAACCGTTTCAGTGATCAACCTGCTTACCAATACTGCCGGCGCCAGGATCAGAGTCGGATTAAATCCCCGCAGAATTGCAGCAGATAATGCAGGGAATTTATATGTGGTGGCTTCCGGCAATTACAGCTCTGTACCTGCAAAAATTGTAAAAATAAGTGCAGCTTCTGAGAGCGTTCTTTTTTCTGCAGATACCGCAGTTAATACCATTGCCTGGCACAACAATAAACTTTACGTGACCAATGATTTTGCCTATACCGGTCTGTCATCAAAAGTGAGGGTACTCAGCCCTGCTGATTTTCATAACCTGTCCGGTTCGTTTATTACTGATGGAACTGTTATTCAGACACCATACGGCCTTGATGTTAATGAAGAGAACAATGACATCTATATTACTGATGCAAGGGATTACACTTCCTCAGGTATGGTATTTTGTTTTGACCAAACCGGCAAAAAGAAATTTTCCTTCAGCGTAAATCCCGGTGTAAATCCGAATAAAGTACTCTTTAAAAGATAAAACTTTGATCATCATCAAAAATGCCGCAAAAGTTTTTCGGCATTTTTAATTTGCAACGGGCTGATTTACGGTATCATATTTGTAATTTTTTTTAAAACATAAATTAACATACCTAAAAACCAGACCATGAATAACTTAGTAAGATCGCTGATAGCAGGCTACGGGGCTAAAAAGCTGGGTGGCGGCTGTTTCTCTACCATCCTTATTTTCATTGTTCTCTATTGGCTTCTCGGTAAAACCTGCAACGGGAATGATAATAATAATGTGGACAGGAGAACAGGATATGAGATGAATATTAAGGTTCCAGCGAGTTCAGAGATATCGACAAGTACGATACGAATTTAAATCCTGTTCTTACATATTACGGGTTGAAGAGAAGAGAGCAGAGCTAAAGAGCGCTGTTATTAATACTTTTTTCTTCAACCCATTTATTTCTTCCCCATCCTTTGATCACATGTTTTTCGCTGTGGTATGAAGAGCGTACAAGAGGGCCACTTTCTACATAATCCAACCCGAGGTTATAACCTATTTCACGGTATTCCGCAAATTCATCAGGATGAATAAAGCGCTGAACTTCCAGGTGTTTTTTAGTGGGTTGGAGGTACTGCCCGATAGTAACCACATCTACCCCGCTGTTATTAAGATCTTTAAGTGTTTGTATTACTTCTTCTTTAGCTTCACCTAACCCCAGCATGATCCCGCTTTTTGTACGCATGCCTCCCTCTTTCAGAATCTTCAAAGTCTCCATGCTTTGCCAATATTTGGCCTGTATGCGCACTTGCTTTGTAAGCCGTTCAGTAGTTTCTATATTGTGACTTACTACATCCGGCGCCGCATCAATGATACGCAGTATATTTTCTTTCTGCGCTTTAAAATCCGGGATCAATGTTTCTAACGTAGTATCGGGATTAAGTGCATTCACGGCACGAATAGTATTTTGCCAAATGATGCTCCCCCCATCTTTAAGTTCATCCCGGTCCACAGAAGTAATGACTGCGTGTTTTACTTTCATGAGGTGGATAGCTTCTGCAACTCTTTGCGGTTCATCCCAATCTACTGCATCGGGACGTCCTGTAGCTACTGCACAAAAGCCGCAGCTGCGGGTACATATATTACCAAGGATCATGAATGTGGCTGTACCTGCACCCCAGCACTCTCCCATATTAGGACAATTACCGCTTTCACAGATGGTATGTAGCTTATGTGTCTCTACCAGATTTCTTACATGACGGTACTCCTCACCAACAGGAAGTTTAACCCTTAACCAATTCGGTTTTTTTTGCCTTTGATCATCACTTAAAACAACAGCTTCCATTTATTAAAATAGGATTGAAAGTATAGAGATGTGCAAAGATACTATCGACAGGTCATTATTTTCGCCTGCCGAATATTATAGAAACATATGCAGAAAAGAAAAATCTTTTGTCTTTGCTGAAGGCCATTTGCGGGATGGCTTTGCTGTAAAATTCTGATACCAGACCTACCTCAAGCGCATTGATCATTTCATTAAATTTTCCGTAATCGAACCGGAGGGCGGATTTCACATATAATCCAGGCCTTACTTTAAGCTTATTAAAGCCTGTACCAAAGCTTGGTCCGCTG
>JBGTJG010000355.1:0-14658 GCA_041745235.1 Ferruginibacter sp.
ATACCTAATTGTATTTATTTCATAAATAAGTATCACGCATCATACATAAAGGACGCCCAAAATCCCTCTGCAATTCAAAGAAAATACGCTGCGCTCGTGGCCATGGTGAGTAAGATGGGAGTAGTAACCTTATTCTGTAACATCACCGCCGCCATAGGGTTTATTGTTTTTGCATTTACGAAGAGTGCTATTTTGAAAGAGTTTGGATTGGTAGCCGGTATCAGCATCATGCTCATTTTTGTTATATCCTTTATTCTGTTGCCCGCAGTGCTCAGCATGCTACCCGCTCCTCGTACGAATGAACTTAAATACCTTCAAAGCAATTGGATACAGGCAGTTTTAAATACGCTGGAAAAATGGGTTTTTGTTTATCGAAAGCAAGTACTCATTGTGACCGGGGTTATAATCATCATTTCTATCGGCGGAATCATGCGCCTTAAAACGGTTGCCTACATTGCCGATGACCTGCCTAAAGACGATAAAATTTATACAGACCTTAAATATTTTGAAAAGAATTTTCGCGGAGTAATGCCTTTGGAAATCATGATCGATGCAAAAAAGCGCCGTGCACTTTCAGGGATGCGCGGATTAAAGGTTTTTGAAAAAACAGATTCGTTAGCGCAGTTTATTGCCGCGCAACCGGAAATGAATTCTCCGCTTTCACTTGCTGAAGGATTAAAATTTGCCAAACAGGGATTTTTTGAAGGCGACTCTATGATGTACTCTGTACCTCAGGATGAATTTGAAGGCGCATTTGTAGGAGAATATTTGCGTCCGTCAGCAGACACGGGAGCGGGCAATAGTTTTACTAAAACGCTGCGTTCCTTTATGGATACTGCTTCTCAGGTTACACGCATAAGTGTAAGCATGGCAGATGTGGGCACGGAAAAATTGCCGGGCTTGCTCAGCAAAATAGAAAGCCGTGCAAATGAGTTATTTGATGACAGATACAAAGTGACACTAACAGGCAGCAGTATAAGTTTCCTGGAAGGAAGTAAATTCATCATCAATGGTTTAAAAGAAAGCATCTTTTGGGCATTTCTGCTTATTGCTGTCTGCATGCTTTTTCTATTCCGTTCTTTCCGAATATTATTGTGTTCTCTCATTCCAAACCTGATTCCACTTATCGTTACAGCAGGCATCATGGGGTGGGCAGGTGTACCGCTTAAACCTTCAACCGTGCTCATTTTCAGCGTGGCATTGGGTATTGCCATAGACATTACCATTCGATTCCTGGTAAATTATAAACAAGTGTTGCCGGACAATGGGAATGACATAGCCCTCTCTGTAAAAAACACCATTCAACAAACGGGGCTTAGCATCATATACACCTCACTCGTGCTTACTGCAGGATTTATTATTTTTTGTGCAAGCAGTTTCGGGGGCACATTTGCGTTAGGTTGGCTCACGTCCGTGACCTTATTAATTGCCACACTTACTAACCTTGTGTTATTACCTGTAATTATTATACTTACTGCTAAACATTCATGAAACTGTCATCTTTTTTGCGAATTGTAGCCAGATGGAAAATAAAGTTGTCAATTATTTAACATTATAGTTACCTGTTCTCTATATTTGCTTCAATAAACCAACTGAATAATGAGAAAAATCTTCGTAACCTTTTTGGTTGCTATTGCATTTGTATTTAATGCAGCTGCTCAGGACCGCACTATAGTCGGTCGTATTTCCGATGAAAAAGGAAATCCTGTTTCCGGAGTATCAGTGTCGTCCTCTGATGGTCGCAGGGGTACTTCTACAGATCAGAATGGTAACTATCGGATCTCTGTGGCTCCTGGAACTGCCAATCTTACATTTAGCAGTGTAAATTTTGAATCCCGTACTATGAGTGTTCGAGGGACCGAAATGGACTTAGTTCTCACCTCAACTGAAAAACAACTTGAGGAAATTATAGTTGTTGGATATGGTACGCAGCAAAAAAGAGCCTTTACCGGATCTTCTTCTAAAATTGAAACAAAAGAATTTGCTCAGCTTATTACTCCTTCAATAGATAAACAACTTGCAGGCAGGGCAAGCGGTGTAAATGTTAATAATAGCAGCGGAACAGTAAATGCTCCCGCCCGTATTCGTATTCGCGGTATTGGTTCCCTATCAGGAAACAGGGATCCATTGATTATTGTAGATGGTGTACCACTTGTAACTGGAAATCTGGCTTTGGTAGGAAATTCAAATGCATTAGGAGATATTAATCCTTCAGATATTGAAAGTATCGATGTATTGAAAGACGGATCTGCCACAGCTATTTATGGTTCCCAGGCAGCAAACGGTATAATTCAAATCACCACAAAAAGAGGTAGTAAGGGCAAATCTTCTGTAACCTATGATGCAAGCTTTGGTATGGCTAATCCGTTACAGCGCTTTAGCCTTTTAAATCAAAATGATTTTGTAACCATTGCTAATGAAAAACTTACAAACTCAGGCCAGTTGCCTGCCGCAAGATTGAACCCTAAGGGTGGTACCGATTGGCAGGACTTTGTCTTTGCCAGGAATTCTTTTCAACAAAGCCATACTTTGGGTATTACAGGAGGTTCGGATAAAACAAATATGTATTTCTCTTTCAATTACGGTACTAATCAGGGAATTGTAATTACCAATCAAAACAAGTCTATTCGTGTAAGAGCTAATATAGAGCATCAGGCTACTAAATGGCTCAAAATAGGAAACCTGTTAACTCTTTCCCGCCAGACAGACAATGATCAGAATAATGGCAGTAATGCACTAAGCGGTTCAATAGTAGGAGCTGTAAGAGCATTGCCGAATGTGGATATATTAAATCCATCTAATCCTACCGGGTTTAATATCCAAGCTTTTCCGGCAAACTTTCTGGGCCAGGGGATAAATCTGCGGCCTATAGATGATGGTTATACAAACATTGCTTTTGTGTTGAGTAATAATCGCTACGAAAGTGAAAAATACAGATTGATTAATAATGCTTATATGGAAATTTCGCCTGTCAAAGGCTTGAAATTAAGAACACAAATAGGAGCTGATTATTTCAATGACAACAGTTTGCAAATACTGGATGGCCGTCACGGAGATGGCTTTAGCGTTACGGTTCCCGGAAACATATACAACGGGCAGCAAAATATACTGAAAACCGATATTCAGAATTATATTAATTACAATTTTACTATAGCGAGGGCTCATAATTTATTTCTGACAGTGGGTCACCAGCTTGAACAAATTAAATCCAGGTTTTTCAGTGCGAGCGGAAATAATATAGCCGATCCTTTTTACCTTAAAGAAAATATAATTACGAATACTGTTGGTGGAGTGCAAACTGTAGGAGGAAATTTTAACAAAACAGCGCAGGAGTCGATATTCGGCCGGTTAAACTACGATTATAAAGGTAAATATTTTCTTCAGGGCTCTCTGCGGAGAGACGGACAGAGTTCATTAGCACCCGGTAAGAAATACCAAACATTCCCCGGAGCTTCTGTAGGATGGCGCCCGTTGCAGGAGAAATTTATAAGTAATAATAAATTTATAGCCCGAACTTTTACAGATTTAAAAATTAAAGGCTCATATGCAGTGGTAGGCAATCCTATCGGCGGTTATCCTTACTTAAGCACCTACGGGGCCAGGCCTTATGGCAACCTAAGTGGTCTTGCCATCTCCAGAGTGGGCAATCCCCTTTTGCAGGGTGAAAGAAGTATAAAATATGATATTGGCCTGGAAGTGGGATTATACAACAGGATCAATATAACTGCAGATGTATTTAAAAATGATATTAATGAACAGATACTTAATGTTCCTACACCTTTTAGTCTGGGTGTTCCTTTAAACCTTCTTTCTCAAAATATTGGCAAAATTCAAAATAAAGGAATTGAGTTGAGTTTGGATGCAGATGTAGTGCGGACAAAAAACTTTACCTGGAATCTGAATACCAATTGGTCATATACCACTAACAAAGTTGTTAGTCTCTTTCCGACAGCAGGTGTCCCAACATTAGAGTTGAATATTGGGAATTATAACATTCACCGCGTAGGGGATCCGTTGGGAGCTATATATGGCTATCGCTTTGCCGGCGTAAATTCCGGTAATGGTAACCCTGTCTATTTTAATGCATCTAACCAATTGGTGCAAAGAAATATTGCTGACGGTGGTTATTATTTGGCTAATTCCCTCGCAGATCCTTTACTTGGTGCTGCATCGGCATTGCAAAATACAGATAAAGTAATACTGGGTAATTCACTGCCTAAATATTTTGGCGCATTTACCAATACTTTCAGCTATAAAGGTTTTGGCCTTGAAGTGCTTACACGTTACCAGGCCGGTAATAGAATTATGAATATTACCCGTCAGGAAATCTTGCTTAACCAGCGATTTGCAAACGGCGGAACAGAATTATTGAACCGCTGGACTACCCCCGGGCAAATTACAAGCGTACCTAAACTGCAATATGCATTGGATGCCAACATAAACCAAAATGGTGATGCCATTTCAAGATTTACTGAAAAAGGTGATTTTATTAAGATACAAAACATTGTATTGAGCTACCAGATTAACAATGCAAGATTAATGTCAATGACCCGGAACAATGTTAAAAGTGCGAGATTCTTTGTGCAGATGCAAAATGTATATAACTGGACAAGATATACGGGAATAGATCCGGAAGCTTACAGTGAACTTGGCCAGGATAATTCATTATCTCCTCAGGTACGCACTATATCTACCGGTCTAAGCATAGGTTTATAAATTTTAAAATGATTAATTCCTTCAAAATGAGATATACATATAAAAACGGTCTTCTGATGGCATGTGTTGCCATCCTTGTTGCAACAGGTTGTGAGAAGAAGCTTGATCTTGTACCTTTTAATTCTTTGGTAAATGAATCAGCATTCAGTACACCCGAAAGGGCATTATTGCAGTTAATAGGCGTTTATGATGCTGCTCAATCGGGTGTTTATGATCCCCTGAACGGTGCTGCCACCGCTGACCGAGGGTATCCTTATGGCGCAGCAGCCATTCAGCAACAGGATATGAGGGGAGAGGATTGTATAAATATTCAGACATTTTTTCAACTGACCTATTTATCTCAATATAATACTACTACCCCTAATAATGTAAATATCTGGAATAACCTTTATGCAGTAATAAACAAAGCAAATATTGCTATTGCCGGTTTCCGGTCTGCACAGACTAAAGCGGTACTCAGTCCTGCAATAGCTGCACAATATGAAGGAGAATGTCGTTTTCTCAGGGCCATGTCGCACCATGAATTACTGATTCATTTTGCCCGTCCGTTTGCAGATGGTGCCGGTTCAAAACTGGGAGTTCCTTACAGGGATTTTCCTATTGAGGATGCTGCCTCTATTGACAGGGCAAAAACAATTCCCCGAGACTCGGTAGTTACAGGTTACAGAAAAATGCTTGCGGATCTGGATTATGCCGAAACCAATCTTCCTGCTAACGGGGGGGTGGGCGTAAATACAATTCGGGCAACTAAGGCTGCTGCAATTGCATTAAAAATGCGAATCAAGCAGCATATGAATGATTGGGCAGGAGTGGTTACGGAGGGCAATAAACTTATCCCCGCTGTAATAAATCCCCAGGCATGGAATACAGTTATCAGTCCTATAGGTGCTTGGAAACTGACGGATAGCGTTGATGGACCTTTTACAAATAACCTCTCTGCGGAAAGTATATTCTCTATACGGAATGATGCTAATGATAACCCAGGAACAAACGGTGCTTTATCCCGTATGTATGGTACTACTTCTTTAGGCGGTAGAGGGTTAATATCCCTCAGCCCGATCATATTCAACAGAGCGGAATGGCTGTGTAGCGACAGGAGAAGAAGGCTGCTTACTGTTGATGGAGCAACCGCAATAGGATCTTCCAGCCGCTTTTCCACCAAATACCGCGATTACGGTACTTACAGCGATTATGCTCCTTATATCCGTTATGCTGAGGTTTTATTAAATCAGGCAGAGGCAGAAGCAAGGAATAATCCTGCCGTTACGCAGCGTGCAGTGGATCTGTTGAATACTGTACGGAACAGAGGATTGCTCAATCCGATTACCGAGACATATACACTTGCAAGTTTTGCTACACCCAATGCATTAATAGCTGCAATACTGATAGAGCGCAGAATAGAGTTTTTAGCGGAAGGAAAAAGATGGAGCGACATTCACAGGCTTGCTGTAGATCCCAATTTTTCTACAAGCGGAATACCGGCTAAAATGGCTTCCGGTTTTGTAGGCAGTGCAAACTTCGTTTGCGGTGCTGCTGTACCTGCAGCAAGCGTTGCACCTATTTCTTACAGTGATTATAGGTTCTTATGGCCTATACCCCAGCAGGAGCGTAATACTAATCCTATTATTGAACAAAATCCTAACTACTAAAAATTACCAAGATGTATAAACGACTTTCCCTTTACCTATCTGCGATAGTAGTTGCATTTTCCGCATGTAAGAAGTCTGACCCGCTTACCGGTACTGAAAGTAATCCGCCGGCATATGTTTCCTTTACAAATGTCAACAGTACTCCTACGCCATCCCGTACAGTAAATATCTTCGTAGATGGCACAAAAATCAATAATGTAAGTTTTATTGGAAACAGCAGTACCCTTTCCGGTACTTATGCAGGTATTCAGCCCGGCATGCGGTCTGTGGTTGTGCGGGATACTTTAAGCACATCAAATATCAACTATCTCACTACATCTATTAATGTTGCAGCCGGTACTTCATATTCTTTTTACGTGTATGATACATTACAGGCCGGCCAGTTAAAAGGATTGCTGCTCAGCACAGACAGAACCCCTGATGCCAACGCCAAGGTTCGCTTCTTAAATCTCTCTCCCGGATCACCGGCATTGGATCTCGTATTGGTAAGAAGAGAGGCCACTGTTAATAAGGACAGCATTGTTCTTTATACAGGCGTTCCTTATGTAGGAAACAGTGCTGCACCGGATATAGCTTCATTATCTGCATTTAGGATCGTTAATTCTAATGTGCTTGCGGGAGCTACAGGTACAGGTTCACTTGCATCAGATTATATTATACGTATTAAGCTGAGCGGTACAAATACCATTGTTTCCAGCACTGCTGCTTCTAATCTGACCAATCGTCGCATTTATACAATCATAGCACGTGGCAGATACCCTGCAACAACAATATTAACTACCCTTAATAATTAAATTATCGGTAGGAATTAAAGAAAAAATGCTCTTCAAACGAAGAGCATTTTTTGTGAAGCGATATTAATTATTAATTTACTTCAAAACCTCTGCAAGTTTTTTCCCCAGATCTGCATCCCGTAGTTCCATTGCTATTATTTTTCCCTGCGGATCCAGCAGTACATTGTATGGTATTCCTTCAAATCCATATTTACTTACAGCGGCATTGCTCCATCCTTTAAGGTCACTCACATTTTTCCAAGAAAGCTTATCCTTTTGAATAGCTTTTACCCATGCAGCTCTGTCTTCATCCAAAGACACACCGAGGATGGTGAAGTTTTTATTTTTGTATTTATTGTAATTAGCTACCACATTAGGATTCTCTCCCCGGCAGGGTGCACACCAGCTTGCCCAGAAATCTACCAAAACATACTTTCCCTTCATGGAACTGAGTGAGAACGGTTTGCCTGCAGTGTCAGTCATAGTAATATCGGGAGCCATAGAACCTATTCCCGGCATACCTGCTTTAGCGGCCGGGGCCGAAGGAGGAACCGTGGTTTTTGCGATCATTTCATTATACTGTGCTATTATACCGGCTATCCCCTGATGGTTCGGGAATCGTTTTGCCAAAGCAGGAACAATCGTTTTCAGTTCCTGCGGATCTATACCACGCGTGTATCCGAGCGCAAACATAGCAACAACAGGATATTGAATGGTGTCAATACTTTTTACAATAAATGATTTAAAACCGGCAGCTACATCATTGAGCTCTACGATCTTTGATTTGATAATGCTGTCATTATCTTTATTTTTAGAGAGACTGTCTATTTCCTGTGATAGTTTATTCAGGCTTTTCTGCCGCTCATCAACACTCACTATGAATGATTTGAAAGATTGATTTGCCGGTGTATTAAAATCAGGACCCTGTAAACTGATCTCTTTAGCATCTGCCCTGAAGCCGATTTCCGGTTTATCATTGATAAAAATATAGCCCATTTCCTGTTTTTGAAGGCGAAGACGATACAAACCTTCTTCGATACCTTTTGCAGAAACAGTGAACTTACCTGCAGATATTTTCCCGGTGTCCAACACTTCAGGGTCTTTAGCATTAAAAAATATCTGTTCCAGGTAGACATCCTGATCAGGCGTATTTTTCAGTTCTCCTTTTACGGTGAATGTCCCTTTTTCTGTTTTATCGTTGCAGGCAAAAAAGCTTACTGTAAGTAAAAAGGCGATTAATGTTTTTTTCATAGCACTGCGGCAGATTTTGTGAGAAAAGCAAAATTAAGCCAAAGGATTGAGATGGTTGCGGAAGGAGATCTCTCAGATATAAAGCAAAAAGCCGCTCCATATCATGAGCGGCTTTTTTAATGAAATAAGACATTTACAAATTTGCTGTCTTCAACTTCTTGGGTATTTTAATATTAAAGGTCATTTCGCTGCCATTACGCTTCGCTTTAATATCATACGAGCTCTTCTCTTTGTTTTCCTGCAATTGCTCACGGGCTTCATCTGTATTTTTTACTTTAGCCCCGCCGATTTCCGTGATGATATCATCTTTCATAATGCCTGCAGTAGCTGCAGCTGATTGCGCTTCCACCTCTAAGATCTTTATACCTGTACCTTCTTCTGTATCCTGAATTTTTAAACCAAGTTTCTGACGACGAAGCATTCCTGAATATCCATTGGATTCGTACATGCCATTTTCAAAGTGGCCTGCCATAGGAGGCATTGGCGGCATGGGGGGCATCGGGGGTATAGAAAAAGATCTCACTGAGCCATCATCTGACTTATAATTGAATTTCCTTACGCTCATATCTTTCCGGCTGCCCAGTGTTACTTTTTCGTCTTTTTTCTTTCCGTCACGTAAAAAATATATTTTCACTTTATCACCGTCTCTTTTAGCACGAATAGTTTCAGATAATGCAGCAGAAGACGTAATTGTTTTTTCCTCTATCCGGTAAATAACATCACCTTCTTTGAGGCCGGCCTTATCTGCAGGGCCATCTTTCGTAAGATTTGTGATACGCATACCATCATTTTCTTTGTTGGTATTTACTCCCAGGAAAGTATATGGTTTGCTGTCTCTCGCATGATCCGTATCGAAATCAAAATTGAAATTCTTTCCTTCCAGTTCTTTTAATTTCATATCTAAGTCCATCATTTTCCCGTCGAGATCCACAATAAGTCTGTTGCCGTCACGAATGATCATTTTGCGATTATTCACGGTCACACCTTCTTCATTAAATTCTACCAGTGGTTTACCGTTAAGCAAAACTTTATCTTTTGTGATCTGTACATTAATATTTACATCTTTTTCGCCTTTTTTACGGATTATGATTTCCTGTGTTTCTTTTTGAGAAGAAGTCGGCGGGGGAGGCGGTGCATCCTGTGCAATTGCTTTATATCCCCCTAAAGATAAAAGAAGCCAACCGATTATGCCTAAGGCAATTTTACTTTTCATGTGTTTATTTTTAACGTCTACGAAATGTTTAGTACATCAAATGTAGAGAGAAAGTTTGATTAACGAAATTATTCGGAGATATTTATTTTCCTTTAACAAAATATTTGCTTTGTGCGATGATCATAAATGTTTGCCGGAACTTATTCCAGCAGTTTACGAAGGGCTTCAATGACTTGCGGTAACCCGCTTACATTCTGACCTCCCGCTGTAGCCAGATTTTTTTGTCCGCCCCCACCACCGCCGATAAGCGGGCTTACAGTCTGTTTAATTATTTTGGCAGCATCAAGACCGCGTGCAGTTGTAACTGTGTCGCTCATGCCAATAGCCACATGTGCTTTACCGCCTACGTTTGCGCACAGAACAGCAAAGTGATCATGCAGGTGATTACTCAGGTCAACGCATAGTTTTTTTAAAGAATCTGCACTCGGCACCTCAATGATCTGCCCTACAAAACTTATATTATTTATGATCTCGTCCTTTTGAAGCAGTTCGTTTCTGATACCCACGAGTTGCCGCGCCTCCAGGGATTCTATTCTTTTTGCGAGGGAGCTTGTCTCTGCCTGCAAGCTTTCAATTGCCTTACCTGTTTCTTTAGGATTCTTTAATAAGCTGCGAATCCCGCTGAGCTCCCTGAATGCATCATTTATCAATGCCTCGGCAGATTCACCGCTTACAGCTTCTATACGTCTTACGCCCGCAGCTACCGCACCTTCTGTGCGTATTTTAAAATAACCGATCTCACCGGTATATCCTATATGGGTACCCCCGCAAAGTTCTACAGAATAGTCGGGATCAATAGTGACCACCCTTACAATATCGCCGTATTTTTCGCCAAAAAGTGCCATGGCGCCCGTTTTCATTGCTTCTTCCTTTGACATTTTTTTTATAACTACCGGAAGGTTTGCCCTGATTTTTTTATTTACCATCTTTTCTACGGCAGATATTTCTTCATCTGACATTTTAGAGAAATGGGAAAAATCAAAGCGCAGGTATTCATCATTTACCAGGCTCCCTTTCTGTGCGACATGTGTACCCAATACGCTTCGTAATGCGGCGTGCATGAGATGCGTTACGCTGTGGTGTATGGATATCTTAGTTCGTCTTTCTGTATTAATGCCTGCAATGATCTCACCTGTTAAATCGGCCGGTAATGATTCTGCAAAATGAATGATCAGATCGTTTTCTTTTTTTGTATTGATAATTGGTAAGCGCTCACTCTTAAAAGTCAGCGTACCGGTATCACCCACCTGACCGCCACTCTCCGCATAGAAAGGAGTTTTCTCCAATACAAGCTGAAACATTTCCTTACCCTTCCCGGTAACCTTCCGGTAACGCAGTACTTTTGTTTTAATCTCTGAAGAATCGTAACCTGCAAAAGAGGAATTGCCTTCATTCACCACTTCCCAGTCTTCAGTATCCATTGCTGTTGCAGCCCTGCTGCGTGTCTTCTGTCCCTGCAATGCTTTCTCAAAACTTTCTTCATCAACCGTAAGGTTGTATTCCTGTGCTATTAATCGGGTAAGGTCTATCGGAAAACCGAATGTATCGAACAATTCAAAAGCAGCATCACCGTTTATAACAGCCGTTGCTTTAGATGTCTCAATAATATCATCCATCTTCTTCAGGCCTTTTTCTAACGTTCTCAAAAAAGCTTCCTCTTCTTCTTTAATTACTCTCGTTACAAAATCCTGCTGCTTATACAATTCAGGAAAAACCTGTTCAAATTGTAAGGATATTACAGGTAACAATTGATGAAGTAAAGGTTGCTTATAATCCAGGTAAGAATAATAATAACGTACTGCCCTGCGTAGAATGCGGCGTATAACATAGCCTGCGCCGGTGTTTGAAGGCAGCTGGCCGTCCGCAATAGCAAATGCTATCGCACGAATATGATCTGCAATAACACGAAAAGCAATGGCCTGCTTGCTGTCATCTGCAGGGTATTCTTTTTTTACGATCTCACTTGTAGCTTCTATAGTTCCGCTGAAAACATCTGTGTCGTAATTGCTCTGTGTATTCTGCAGTACACGAACCAATCGCTCAAACCCCATCCCCGTATCTACATGCATAGCAGGAAGCTGTTCCAGGCTGCCGTCTTTTTTTCGGTTGAATTGTATGAAGACGTTGTTCCAGAATTCTATTACCTGCGGATGATCTTTATTTACAAGTGATGCGCCGGCAATTTTTTCTTTCTCTTCCGGTGTGCGTGTGTCTGCATGTATCTCCGTGCAGGGGCCGCAGGGGCCCGTATCGCCCATTTCCCAGAAATTGTCTTTTTTATTTCCTAAAAGAATATGACTTTCAGGAACATATTTTTTCCATTCCGTAAATGCTTCTTCATCTCTCGGTAATCCTTCTTTTTCATCACCTTCAAATATGGTGACGTATAAATTCTCTTTCGGGATCTTATATACTTCAGTAAGCAATTCCCAGCTCCACGCTATCGCTTCCTTTTTAAAATAATCACCGAAGCTCCAGTTTCCCAGCATCTCAAACATGGTATGGTGGTAAGTATCTACGCCTACTTCTTCCAGATCATTGTGCTTTCCGCTTACCCGAAGACATTTTTGTGTATCTGCTATGCGGGAATTTTCCGGTTGCTTATTTCCCAGGAAATAATCCTTGAACTGGTTCATGCCGGCATTTGTGAACAATAATGTAGGATCATTCTTCACCACAATAGGTGCGGAAGGAACGATACTGTGCTGCTTGCTTTTAAAAAAATCCAAATACTGTTGCCTTATGTCTGAAGCCTTCATAAATGTTACCGCTTGATATTATCTGAGAGGGGTTATATTTGTAACCGGCAAAATTAGTTTATTAGTTGATTGATTTACCTGCAACCGGAATTGTTTACCGCCGGGAGAGTATTATACTGAAATCGAATTCAAAGGGAGCCACACCTTATAAACTCACTTTTTAAAAGCCCTGCCGGGTTGATGTGTGAAGCATGAAGAAAGTAAAATATTTTTATAATACACATTCCTTACGTTACGAAAAACTTGTAACACCATTACGGGTAAAGCTCCTCCGATTTTTTGGGATCCTCTCTGCACTTATTGTAAGCTCTGCCATCGTAATATATTTATATGATCGGTTTTTTCCCAAACCGACTGATATGCAAGCGAAAAGGCAGTATGAGCTGATGAACGATAATTATAAAATACTGACTGCAAAGCTGCGGGATGTGCAGGGCGAGTTGGCCAATCTGGAAAGAAGGGATAATGAAGTGTACCGTTCTATTTTTGAACAAAACCCGGTACCGGACAGTGCCCGTGCGAAGCTGATCGAAAAGCAGAAAGAGCTGGATAAAGTAAATGTGATGAATGATGAGGCGCTTGGTAAAGACATTGCTGCGCAGCTGAATAACATGGATGCACGGATAGCGTATCAGTTTTCAAGTTATAATGCTATAGAAAAACTGATTCAGAACCAAGATCAGAAACTTGCCAGCATTCCGGCTATACAACCCTTGAGCAATAAAGACCTGGACAGGATCGCAAGCGGCTACGGTATGCGCATAGATCCTGTGTATGGCACCCCAAAAATGCATAAAGGCCTCGATTTTACCGCATCTCAGGGCACACCTATCTATGCCACGGGTGACGGTACCATCAGACAAGCAGCTTTTAATGAAGGTGGCTATGGGAATTTCGTGATTGTGAATCACGGATACGGATATGAAACCCTATACGGGCATATGGTAAGAATAAAAGGGCGGGCAGGACAAAAAGTGAAGCGGGGAGAAGTACTTGGCTGGGTAGGGAGCACGGGAAAGAGTACCGGCCCACATGTCCATTATGAAGTATTGATAAACGGAAACGCTGTAAACCCCGTTTATTTTTTTTACAACGACCTGAATGCTGAGCAGTATGACAGGCTGCTTAAAATTGCAGCAACGGGGAGCGCAAAAAGTTTTGATTAAATTCGCACTATGCAGGCTGAACAAACAAACCTTTTCAATTTTGATGGGCCTTTAAAAAGCAATCCATCAACGCCACATGAGAGGAAACCGGCGGCTAGCGCAGAAGATAAAAGAAGTACAAGAGGCAGAAAAAAATCAGGCGAAAGTGCTTTATCCGCAGATATCCCTGATGTACCGGAAGATGAGATTCTGTTTCAAAAGCAATATTACAGTATCGGTATTGTGGCCGATATGTTTAAGGTAAATATATCCCTCATTCGTTTCTGGGAAAAAGAGTTTGATATTCTGAAACCAAAAAAGAACGGGAAAGGCGACAGGCATTTCAGACCGGAGGATGTTAAGAATCTTAAAATGATCCATCATTTGCTGAGAGAAAAAAAATATACAATAGAAGGTGCAAATGTTTTTTTAAAAGATTTCAACAAGGCAGACGAGAATTTTGCAGTTATAGAGCAATTGAAAAAGACGCGATTGTTTTTAAATGAGCTGAAATTGAGTTTGTAAGAGGCTCAAATAAACACTACCGGCCAAGGGCCAATTTTGAAACAGAAACAAATCAAATTATTATATGAAAAAATTATTACTGACTTTAATTATAGGAGGAATTTTCGCCAAAAGTGCTTCAGCTCAAACACCCTACACTTCTGCAGTTGATGGAAATAATGTAACCGTACTTAACGGAATAGTTACAAAATATGCATTGGAAAATAATAAGGCATTTGGCTGGTACAGCACAAGTCAAAGCAGCTATAAACCTGATGCCGGCACCATCAGTGCAATGGAAGCAGCAAAGAACAAAGTGCAGCTGATCGTTTTTGGCGGTACATGGTGTGAAGACACGCAGAATATTCTTCCAAAATTTTTCAAATTGCAGGAGCAGAGCGGTTTCCCGGATAGCCGTATAAGTTTCTTTGCCATGGACAGATCTAAAAAGACACTCGGTAATATCGGCGATGCTTTCAGGATTACGAATGTTCCAACTATTATTGTGATGAAAGACGGCAAAGAGGCAGGTAGGGTAGTGGAGTACGGGAAATCGGGCAAATGGGATACCGAGATCGCTGATATCCTGAAAATGCAGTAATTATAAAAAGGGTTCAGGTTTTGTGATTCCGCCTTCAGCATCTGTAT
>JBGTJG010000356.1:0-14818 GCA_041745235.1 Ferruginibacter sp.
TTGCCTGGATAACCAAATAGCATTATCTCCGGTTCGACTGAATCTTTCAAGGCTGTAAACAATAATGTGATTAACCTTTGACTTTTGCTTTTTGGCAAACGCAATCATCTTCTGAAATTCTTTTCTTTCATCAGTAGCTGCAGATTCATAAGTGCCTCCAAAATATGCAAGAATACTGTAACGGTTCTTAACTACATAGGCTTCACACCCTTTTTTTTGAGTTTCAAGACTCAGGTTGTTATCAGCTTGCTCTTTTGTGGAAACACGAGTATAAATCACACAATTGTTAGAGAGATCCAAATTAAGAGCCTCGCTCCCTTTTGCAAATTTTGATAAGTTTTCATATTTCATAACAACAATAATTAAAACACAAATATATTGATAATCAACCTGTTAGGTAGATATTTTTTATTTATGCAGCAATTTTTTGCGGTATACTAGGTTGATCCCGTGAAATATATTCATACACAATTAAACAAAATTCATAAAGCGAGTCTCTTATCTCTATTATTTCTTCATCAGAAAGATTTTCAAAGTCGGGAAATGAACGAATTTTTTCTACTGTCAACCGATAGCTTCCATTGTTGACGTCACTTTGATCTTCAAATGCTATAATCTTTGCCATGCTTAATATTTTTTAAAATGTATTTTGACTTTTATTGTAGAAAATTCTAAGATTCTGTTTTGCTTTGCAAATTTTATATTTATCATTTTATCAATTTCCCGTTTCTAACCGAAGTTGACTGAAGTTGATCCAAATGAATCGAAGTTGATCAAACTTGCACGTTTCTAACCGTTTCTAACCATTTGTGAAGATTGGCTTGAAAAATATTTCGGCAAACATAAAGTCCGGATTCAACTTGCTTTCAATGTTCGGGTAAGTAGAGGTAGTTTTAGGTAAAACAATTTCACTTTGTTCCAAACAATTCCGATTTTGGAAAGTAAAACCGTATATGATAAGTAAATCAAAAGAAATCATAAACGCTTATGATTAACAACCAGGCTTATTTCAGGAATAACCTTCCTTTTTTGTCAACCTATAGCAGGGTAAGACAAGGGTAAGACACATTCCCATATTTAATTCATGGGGATTATTTAGGGAGCATTTAGGAACTATTTACGGAAGTATTAAAAACCATGCGGAGGAATTGCCGCAACTGACCCTTACCAAAATAAGTTTACAGATTTAAGAGTTATTCTCAATAAAGCTTTACATATAAAAGGGTTATTCCCAATAAAACTTTACACTTAAAGGAGTTATTTCCAAAACTAAGTTACATATTTTTTAACCTTAAAATATAAGGTCCATTATATTCTCATACTGAGAATTTAGCTTCTGCTTTATCCACAATTTTTTTCGCCATCAAAGCGAAAAAAAATTAGTGGATAAAGTATTTAGAGATTAACGTTTATTATTTAAGCATCACTTATGTGATTGATTTTCCTGTAATAATTTTTCCATCTTTTTTTTAGAATACCAGTAGTTTGGTGTGCCTGTTCAGGTATCAGGTAATCACAACTTGCATGTGGCCTTTGTTTATTATAAGTGGATATACTTTCGGCAATTAAAACTTCCGCCTGCTCGAATGATTTGAAAACACCACTTAATCCAAACTCTGATTTTAAAATACCGTTTACTCTTTCTGCAATTGCATTCTCGTATGGATCCCCCTTTTGTGTCATGCTTATCGATATTCTGGCATTAGATAAAATATTTGTGTAATCATCACAGCAATATTGAACACCTCTGTCAGAGTGATGAATGAGTTGCCTTACAGAGCAATCCCATGAACCTAATGCCATCTCTAAGGCTTTTAGCGCCCCTTTACTTTCAAGTGTAGGATAAAGGTTATAACCTACTATCATTTTTGAATAGGCATCAGTTATCAAACTTAGATAAGCAAATTTGCTTTCAACCGTTATGTATGTTATATCGCATACCCACACTTGATCCGGTCGAATAATTACCAACTCTTTTATTAAATTTTGATAACGTCTGTACCTATGGTTAGAATTGGTTGTCTTAGGTTTTCTTTTCTTTTGGCGAACCAGCATTCCATTAGCTGCCAGCAGATCATTTAACCCGGCTCTGCCCATCTTTATATCATGCTGTTTAAAGGAATCAGCCAATAAAAAAGAGAGCTTAGGTGTGCCTATCCGAGGCATTTTAGCACGGATTTCTTTTACAAGTTCAATTACTATTGCATGTTCAAGTTTTGTTTCTTCTTTTCGCCATTCAGTAGAATAATAGGCCTGCCGTGTTTTACCAAACAGTTCACAAATTACCTCAAGCCTGATTCCGGAGTAATTGTGTTTTATCTGCTTTACTGCTTGGTACCAGGCTTTTTTCTGATATCAATATTTAATTGTTCTTCGGCCACATCAATTAAGGTTTCTAAACCAATAATTTTCAATTTTGCAAATTCAAGTTCCGCTTTTAATGCTTGGAGCTGCTCTGAGTCAACCGAAATTTTATCAGTTTCTTTTTCTGCCACCGGCGTTGATTTTAATCGTTCAATATCGGTATTATTATGATACCATTTTAACCACGATGATACTGTTGAACGGTGAGCAATTCCATATTTTTTTGCTGCGCCGGCAATGTAGATACTTCCGGATAAAACTTCTTCAACTACCATTCTTCTAAAGGAATCTGAATAAGGGCTTCTTTTCCCGCTTTTTTGTTTTTTATATTCCATGTTTACATTTTTAGTGTAAACCTATTCTGGTAAAAGACAGTACAAAGAGTTTAATAAAGAGCTTACACGGAAGTGAACAAAACTTTACCCAGGAAAATATAGAAATAAACATTTCAAGTCGAGGGGCGGAAATTGTTGTTCAAGGTATTTCTACATTAATGGAAACGGTGAGTACGGAGGGGAAAGGGACCATTCAAATACCCATGGTTTTATTTGAAGAGTATATCGGGGGGGCAGTAGGAGAAAAAACTTTTACTTTTAGGCCCGGTGAAATGATAATATGGACCAAATGCACTTCGGATTTGATCAGTATTTATCCTTTAACGTATGAGTAAAACATTCTTCACACATAAACCAACTTCTTTCCATCTAACTTTTCTTCTCCATCAAATCTATATGCTACCAGATAACCTTCCTTTGCCACACTGTAATCCAGGCAGCAAACATTCTCTTCATATAAAACCGGTTCTCCTTTGAGCCAGTAATGACCGAAGAAAACGGGCTTCATTTTGGAATTATAGAAATCTGTGGTTTTTATACTTTCGGGTTCAATGAGTGTGTCCGGCAAATTATCCAATGGCTCTATGCTGATGCTTTTGTATGTAGATGTCAGTGGATCTTCCCACCATTTTATTCTTATTTCCCGGCGGATTGCTCCGTCCTTGTCTGTGAATGTAAGGCCGTGCGGCATTTTCATTTCTTTTCCCTTGAGTGTAATCTCAATGGCATCATTCATTGGGGAGCCTTTTTGAGCCGATTCATAAATCAAACTATCAGTAAGCCGATCATTTTGTAAAACCGTTTTAAGGAAACCTATCTGTTCATCATCCCAGCATGCATGTACAGCTCGAAATGTATCCGTTTCATAAACTAGCGGCAGGGTTTTAAACCACTCCAGATAACCCTCATATTCTGCCTGCCTGTTCTGAAATTGCAGGAGCGTTTGATAGTGCTGGATGACATTTTTTATTAGATGCTTGCGTAAATGTCCGCCTTCTCTTTCCTGAAAATGAAAACACAATGCGTTGTATTCATGATTCCCCATTAAGGCAATAGCATTTCCGCTTTCTACCATGCTCTTTACGATCTGCAGAGTCTTTACTATTTTTGGCCCCCTATCAATATAATCTCCTACGAATAATACTTTTCTACCCGGACATGACCAAGTGCCATTATTAGAAGTGTAGCCAAGTTTTGTGAGTAGCTGTTCCAGTTTATCTGCATGGCCATGGATGTCTCCTATAAAATCTGTCATATTATATTTTGCTGACTAACTAAAGTATTAACCTTTTTGGAATCTTTTCAAAATGATTTGCAGTTATGCTTTGCATACTTCACTTTAATTTACTTCTCAATAGTGTACAGTGAGAGGACTCCCAATAAGCTTTGCTTCTTCCGATAATGGACCAGATTTATTTGCCATGGCTCCATTTAAGTATACAGTTTGCTCCACACCGGTGCTGCCATTGTACCCATGCGCATGTCCAAAGCAATGGTATATTGGCTGTATAGACTGTACTCTATTTAATAACTCCTCACAACCGATCCCACCATCTAATATCCCTTGCGGAGGCCCATGAGTAATAAGAATATCAGTATCATTTGGAATTTTATTCCATACTTTTTTAATAGCTTTTCCGTCCCGTTCATTAAATGCCATTCCTAAAAAATAAGGAGTAATAGGTGATCCCCATATTTTCAATCCTTCAATCACAGTTCCTGAATTTTCAAGATAAATAACCTCCTTGGGAATAAGCTTCCGTTTTCTTGCCGGGGTACATTCTTCAAAAAACAGATCATGGTTGCCCGCTATAAATATTTTATAAGTAAAAGGCTGTTTGGAAAACCACTTTAAAAAATCTATCACCTCTTCTTCTGTTCCGTATTCTGTCACGTCTCCGGCATGAATTAACATGTCACCGCCTTTCCCGAAATGAAGCTCATCATGCAGTCCGTGGGTGTCAGCTATTACCGTTACTTTCATAATCATACTTTTTCACACCTGCCTTCATAAGCTTCGTTTATTTTTTACTCTCTTCGTCCGTGTAAAACTCCGCACTTGTATCT
Organism: Ferruginibacter sp.; assembly: GCA_041745235.1. Classification (GTDB taxonomy): domain Bacteria; phylum Bacteroidota; class Bacteroidia; order Chitinophagales; family Chitinophagaceae; genus Ferruginibacter. Next base: position 4,767 of record JBGTJG010000356.1, read on the forward strand.
TCTTTAAGCCTTATTTTATTCGAATAGCTCCTCCTGGCATTTCCCTCCTTAACAAACATATTTTTTATCCCTTCTGAATCTTTATCAAAACTAAGGGAGTTATTTATTGAAAGTGAGGAGGCGAATTTTTCCACATCATGGTCTGTCCCGATGTAAGTAAACGTCCAGTTATTTAATTTCAAATCTTCAATGATCTTTTTTATATCACTCCCCTTATATTCCTTAGAGGCGTTTTCTTCACCGTCAGTTAAAACGGTTACCAATACATTAAAATCGGTTTGATTCACTAAGTGCTGCCGCAGCTTTGCGATGCCAAATCCCATGGCATCATACAAAGGTGTAGTTGCATCGGGCTTATACCTTGTTTGATCAATAAGGTCAAGTCTGCTCACGGGATCTATAAAATGCAATAATTTCTGCCCGAGGCCATTAAAGGATATCAATGAAATATAATGCTCCTGATCCGGGAACTCTCTTTCAATGCCTTTCACGGTTTGTACGATCTCATTAAATCCATGGATGATGTTATTCTTAATGGAATCCATAGAACCGCTTTCATCTAAAATGATCAGGTTATGGACTTGGTGTTTTTTGCTCATGATTTTTACTTTAGTGGTTTTAAATTTTAATCCGGGAACAGCTCTTTAACTTCTGCGTGATGCAAAATACATCTGCACTTCACCACCTATTTGCAATCATACTGCAATAAAAAATTTCTTCTTCCGAAGCTGCTTTCTAAGTTTTTTTAATGTTACTTCGGCAAAACAACATTATGAGAGACTTACTTTATGTTAATGATGAAAACGAAGCTACCTGCTTTCAATCCTACAAAAGAATTGCGGAAAAATTAATGAATGATTATAAGCTTCAGGTACGAAATACCTTCTACAGAATTGTGGAATGCGAATTTTACTACAGCAGTGAAAAACACACAGATCCCTATGTACATGGCCATAAAAGGCAAAAAGAAACATTGGGAGAATGGTATTTCCACGGATCAGGCTTGGATATTACTTTATCAAGTGGTACAAGCTATGGTGGTATATTAATAAGAAGTATAGCTGAAGTGAAACAATCCGGAGATATTGAAAAAGCAGATGCAATTATAGGACCTTTGAATGTTTGCACAGAAATTTTCAGCAAAATTGGAAGTGTAATGGCAGATGAACCTTTGTCGTTTGGGATGAGAGAAATTTCACGAGATCCGATGGGTTCTAATATGAAAACCGCAAAGGTTTTTTCTGTGCCTCGTATTGGACTAAATGCAGAGAAGGACAATGAAAACAGTTACTGCACTCGGCCTTACCGATTTTTAAGTTTCCTGCATCTTCCACATAGAGAATCCGAAAAAATAAAAAAGTTTTTGTTGGAAGATCCTGAACAACCCATGAGCCCGGATGATTATAAGCGGCATTATTCCGGTCAACCATGGTAACAGAAGCAAGCTCTAACAAGATTGCCATTACAGACCTACTACAGAAACACCACCCGGAAATTGTAACAGCAATTGTCAGCAACTGTACGGAGCGGGATATTGAGGTGATAATAATTAAAGGCGCTAACGATCTTTGGTGCAGGGATTTTATGCCCATCCAAATAGCCGCAAATAAATTTGTGCAATTTGTTTACGACCCGACCTACTATGACCACAAAGACTACAGACATTTACAAACGGATATTAATAAACTGAACTACTCACCTGCGGGGGAAATTATAAAAAGCAATATTATCCTTGATGGCGGAAACATTACCCATTTTAATAAAAGCACTATTGTTTCAGATAGGATTTTTAAAGATAATCCCGGCTACGACAAAGGTGAATTAATAAAACAGTTGACTGAATTGCTTCAGTTGAATAAACTTGTAATCATTCCTTCTGTTCCTTATGATATAACCGGCCACTCCGATGGCATGGTAAAATTTATCAACGAGGATACTATATTTTTAAATGATTTCAGTTCCCTCTGCAGCAAAACCTATTGGCGTAAACTAACAAAAGCAGTGCAGGGTTTCAATATCGTGTTGATGCCTAATGGATTTCACATGAATAAATTAAATGATGATGCTACCGGAGATTATATAAATATGATAGTGATACAGGATCTTATATTCTTATCTGCATATGGGTATCCAACAGACGAAATAGCGTTAGGATTAGTTCAATCAGTATTTCCCACACATACTATTATATCCTTGAGGGCTAATTCTCTTGCTGCGAAAGGCGGCATTATGCATTGTGCAACCTGGAATCTATACGAATAAGAGATTTAGGACACATTAATAATCTTCTGATAATTCTTACTCTAAAAGTAAATAGGTGGTAACCTGTTCGTATATATTTGTCTCATGTCAGAGAAACAATACAATATCATTTATTTCCATGGCTTAGATTCTTCTCTTACTTTGAATAAAAGGCAAGTGATGGAACTTTACGGAAACGTAACTGCGCCCACTTATGATTATCGGAATCCGATTATCTTAGAAGGTATAAATACATCTTTTGAATATGATGAAAATACAATTCTTATCGGCAGCAGCTTCGGAGGGTACTTGGCCAATATTTTTTCACTGAAATATGATATTCCCTGCCTCTTATTTAATCCCGCACTCGTATTTCGCAGCATAGCGGGAATTGCCGGGAGCGAACATGAATTGGAAAACAATATCACCAACCTCAGCTATATTGTTTTGGGTAAAAAGGATACGGTAATAAATGCAGCATTAAACAAGGCGTTCATTAATCGGCATTTTAAAGGCCCCACTGAAATAATAACCGAACCAAACATGAAACACAGAGTTCCCTTACCTATATTTCAAAAGCATATAAAGCTTTTTTTTAGGCAATTGTTACACAAAGAGCCACCCACATAGAAAAGGGCTGTGATCAAAAACTTTTAAAAATGATATTAGGAGAAATACCCGCTTTAAAAAAATTATTAAATGAGGAGACTTCGCATACAATTCCCTGCACGAATCCCGGCGTATCAGAAGCTTTCTTAGTAGTTCAGGCCTTTCATATATCCCCCGCTAAAAATAGGGATTCTATACTGCGGTACGGTTTAAAACCAACTTCCCAACCGACGGGGACTATAACTTATCCTCCGGCACTATTTATTTCATTAACTGTAGAAGGATTGCCTTGGGGATATTTCAGTCAGGGTGCAGTTGATATATGGCAGTTTTGTATTTCACCGGATAAATTAATAGCGGATAAATACGGCCCGCGGGGCAAATGGTTTTATACTCAGGAAACGATTCCTTATTATAAATTATATCTGCATGAAAGCATTGAAAATGTATTCACCTGGGGAATGCAAACATCACCTTAATTATGACAAATACATATAAATCAACAGAAAATCATCGCTTACCGCTCTTGGTGGGATTGGTATTAATCGGATGTGATAATTGCATCAGGAATTATAATCCAAAACATCATTTAGCGCCGTACGTGGAGAAAATTAAAAATCTTTTTGAGCTGCTTAAACTGGTGAAAAAAGAATGGAGCGCTGTTGCAATGGAAACGGAAAGAAACTATATTCTTGATATTGTTTATCATAAAAAAGTACAACTGATTGAATTTAGGGAGTCAATTACTAAAAACTGATTCTATAAAAATTGTTCAGTTCTCTGCAAATAGGTTACACATCACACATCTATATTTACGATTCAAAAATTATATGATATGTATGATTATGATGAAGTTTTCAGTAAGCGTAGGTTTGATAAAAAAACAAAACTAATAACATACGCCCATTTTGAAATTCGGGCTTTAAAATCCACTTTTACACCAACAGAAAAAAAGGGATTAAAAAATTACTTATACAAGGATTTTGATAGTTGCCGAAACATCTACGGTTTCATAACGGGTAGTGAAATATCAGGCCGAACTTCAGATTTAATAAGCGAGTGCGCCCCCCTTATTTATCCATATAGAGGGCTAAAAACAATAGCTCATTCAATAGAACATTACAGAAGAGGCAGCTGGATAGGTCATTTAAATGATAATAATGGTTATACTCTTTCCCGTGTATATTTTACTGCATTAGAACTTCTTTTTATGAGAGCATCTTTTGAAGAACTGCTTGCCATCATCGCTTTTATGGTAGATGATACAAGAAAATTAGTAAAATTTGAATTCAATACATGGGTATACAGGGAAATTGAATTTGTGAAAAATCAAGTGCTTTTATGGGAAAGGTTTGGAATGTATAAATGAGCCCTAAATCTAAAAGGTCCTGCCCATACTTAGTAAATGTTTTAATTAATATTTTGAGTTTGAGAACAAATAAATAAAGTTTTTTACCAAATCTCATTCAACGTTTCTGAAATTAAAGAATTAATTCTGTAGGGATTAAAAGTTTCATGATCCTTGTAAAACTCATCATGCTCTTGCGTTAATCTCACGGGTTGAGTTTTTCCGCAAGATGTATTTTCGTCGTTCACTTTAATTTCCGCAGCAGAAAATTCAGCCTTCTCCGCCTCCTCATATTTTGCGGCAAGGAGGTCTAATTCAAATCTGTTTTTACCCCCAAGTTTCTTTATTTCCGTATAAAGGTCATTCACTTCTTTTTTACTAAGCTCTTTTGCTAATTCCCAAGTTTGATAGATATAGGGTTGTCTTTTTGAGAGCTGTCTGAAATAGTATTCCAAATGTGTGTTTTCCACACATTTAAATGTAAAAAGTTGAGCAAGAAATTCCAGGTAAACACAGGAAGTATTTGCAAAATTGTCCCAAACGCCATACATATTTACATGATGATAGGCATGCATTCTCTCATGTATGCGAATTATTTGTTTTACGTCCTCTCGGGCAATATAATAATTTTCATAGTAGGTGATTTCTCTTGGTTGGGCACAACTATAGGTTGCTAAAAGTTCGTAACACTTTTTTCGGAGATCACCTTTGTGTAATACTTCGTTACGATTTTCCACGGGCAATTTTCCCGCTTCATCAACTTGTTCATTTTCGTGGACTATATTGCTTTTTACAAGATCAAAATAATATTTGCTACGAACATCTGTAATCATGATTTCCCGATGGGATATTCTCTCCTCTTTGTTTATTATTTTATTATCAGTCCAACCGGGCAAAAACTCTTTGGTCCATTTGTTTCGTGCACATATTTCTGAAGCTCCCAGATTAAAAAGTTCGCACCAAGATTCTGTTTGATTAGTGTCTGATTGCATTAAAATATATGTTTGATTTTTAAAAAATAATCATCAATACTCCCACTCCCCATGGCTCACCGGCAGCCTATTCAATTCCTCTTTGTGCATCTTCCACTGCGGCATAAATTTATCTAAGTGCATCATAAAATGTGCATTATGGTGGCGCTCCAGCAAATGGATCATTTCATGAACAATAATGTATTCTAAACAGGATATGGGCTTTTTCCCCAGCTCAAGATTAAGCCAAATGCGCTTTGCCTCAATATTACACGTTCCCCATTTCGTTTTCATTTGTTTGATACCCCACTCCTCCACATCTACGCCGATGATCTTTTCCCATTTGTTAATCAGTGCAGGTATCTCATTCTTTAATTGCCGGCGGTACCATTCGTTCAAACTCTTTTGCTGTTCGGTAACAGTTGCATTTGGCCTAATACGGAGATCAATAAATGTTTTAGTTTTCAGCTCCACTTTTGCCGGGCCATCATGTTCCGTAATGCGCAGCAAATACCGTTGCCCTTTATAATAATGGCTCTCCCTTTCTTTGAACACACGGGGGGATTGCCTTTCCTGCTTTTCAAAATTCCGGCGGTTTCGTTTTATCCAGGATAGTTTTGAGAGCGCAAACAATCGAAGTGTTTCATCATCAATTTCTATCGGTGTAGCCAGCCGTATCCTGCCCGTAGGCGGGTAAACGGACAGGTGCATGTGCTTAATATTCTTCCGCACTATATCTATGCTGCAATCTCCTATTTCTATCCGGTGCATCTAATATTCTTTTTGGTTATTCACCAGTTCCACAATTCCTCTTATCATTTCTTCATCTGTTATATCATGCTCCTTTAATACCTTTTTTATGATCAGCTCCACTTTCCTCCTTTTTATGTGATTACCCCGCCAGTCATCATCCTTACCGTATTTTATTTCATCATCCATCAAAACCGAGAGTTCTTCATTTTCCTGCAGGTTATCATACAATGCCTGCCTCGGCTGTGTGTTTATATCCTTCGGATAAGACTTTTTTGAACCGGGCTGTATATCCTTTGCCAGCGCTTCATATTTTTTTAGCAACTCCTCATAAGTTACGGCCGCCTCTTTTCTTAACCTGATCAGTTCTAAAAGCAGCAGGCTCATCTTTTCATAATATGCAGGATTTACAGGCATCTCCTGTATGATCGTTTTCCGCATGTTATTCTCTATCGTCTCACTCATTGCCGCCCTGTTTCCTTTAATGCTCTCAGGTAATTTATCCGTCGCAGCTGCAATTCCGTTCTCTGCGATCAGTTGTAGTAATGTTGCTTCTCCCAAATTTGATAAAACCCTGCTCGGATCCGCTGTTAAATACATATCCAGCATCTGCCTCATATCCGGCTCGTACTTTTTCAGGTCTATATAATCAGAACTGTAATGTTTGATGCTGTTCCGCAACTCTGCATAGTAATTTACTTTCTCTTTTATCTTATCTGCCTCTGCCTGTGTAAACCCCGCTTCCGTCATCTCTGCAGCGATGTTGTTGTATGCACGAATAAGCGCTACAGTAAGCTTATATAATGTAAGCCGCTTATCTTCATTTTCTTTCAGGGCTTCTTTATCAGAAGGGTCACCGCAGAAGTAATGATAATACTGCTCTGTCCGTTTAGGTTCAGGAACGTCTGCACACAACTGGTGCAGTGCTTCTACAGCATCTTGCAATCGTTCTTTTGCCTTTACAAGCCTGTCTGTAAGCAATCCTTTTACATCCTCTGCATCAAAAGCGTCAAAGGCATCCGATGTATAATCTGTAATGGATCTGTTCAGGTTTTCAATAAGGTTTTTATAATCGATGATGTAACCAAACTCTTTAAAATAGGGATCATTTTCTTCTTCCTTGCCTAAGCGATTTGTACGGCAGATGGCTTGAAAAAGACCATGGTCCTGCATTTGCTTATCGATGTACAGGTAAGTGCAGTGTATGGCATCAAAGCCTGTCAACAGCTTATCTACTACAATAAGCAGTTGCATATTGGCAGGCTCTTTCTTAAATTTTTCCTTTGCATGCTTCTCAAAGCTTTCAGCATCTTTGAAGCCGTGATCCCGCAGCATTTTTTGATATATCTCAAACTGTTCTTTCTTCTCCGTCTCGCCGTTGCCGGTCTCTTCTATTTTTATGGTATTCTCATTGGGCTCAAAGCTCGTGATGATCCCGCATTTTTTTAACCCGCAGCTTTGAAAGATCTCATAATAACGGCATGCTTCATAAATATTTCTCGCTACTAACAAAGCATTACCCCTCCCATCTCTCAGTCGTGGCTTAGTGATGAAATCCTTTTTAATATCAAATACGATCCTGTCCAGGCGGCTCTTTGTGCTGAGGACTTTTTGCATGGTTCCCCATTTCTGTTTTAGTTCGGCTTTGGGCAGGTCGTTCATCCCACGGGTTACGATCTCAAACCATTCATCAATACCATTCTGGTCTAACACATGTTGGTCCACATCCCTTGCTTCATACAAAAGATCTAGCACCACACCGTCTTTTACAGCCTCATCAAATTTATAGGTGTGTATGTACCTGCCGAATATTTCCAGGCTTTTCTTTTTATCTTTTTTAAGTAGCGGTGTTCCTGTAAAACCAATGAATAAGGTATTGTCAGGCAACAAGGTCTTCATAGCCTTATGCAGCTCACCGCTTTGCGTACGATGGCATTCATCAATGAAAACTACAAAATCACCCTTGGGACTAAACTCTTTTGAACGCTGCAATTCTTCAATAAGATCTGCAACGGCATTATCTTCTTTGCCGCCAAACTTATGTACCAGGCTACAGAGCAACCGCGGCGAGGTTGCATTTAATTTGTTCACAAGGTCTGCGCCGCTTTTAGTCCTTACGATCGTTTCACCCACACCTAAGAAAACGCCTTCTATCTGGTCATCCAGTTCTGTACGGTCTGTTACGATAAGCAATCTTGCCTTTGGATCATTTTCCAATATCCATTTGGCAAGCCACACCATGGTAAGACTTTTACCGCTGCCCTGTGTGTGCCAGATGATGCCGCCTTCTTTGTTGCCAAAAAATTGCTGTGCTTCTTTAATGCCGAAATATTGGTTGGGCCGGCATAATTTCTTGCAGCCGAAATCAAAAATTAAAAAATTGTGGATGATCTCCAAGAGCCGTTTCTTTTCGCAGAACTGAAGTATATGTTTATCCAGCAGATTTTCATCTGCGTTGTATACATCATGATCTTCCTTCCATTTCAGAAAATATTTTTCTTCCGTAAGCGTAGTGCCGTAGTAAAGGCCACTGCTGTCGTTGCCCGCCATTACCAATTGTACGGTCGTGAAAAAGGGTTTATTAAAAAGGTGCAACTGGTTGCTGATGTTTTGCCTTATGCCTTCGCTTGCAGATACACTTGCTTTCTTCAGTTCCAATACGCCGATGGCAATACCGTTTATATACAGAACAATATCCGGCCGGCGTTCCTTAGCGCCTTTTATGGTCACTTCCTCTGCGATGGCAAAATGATTATTAAGCGGATTTTGCCAATCAATAAAATGTACTGTTTCCGGTTTGCTGATAGCTTCCACTTTTTTAGCGGTGCCATAGCGGAGCATACTGTACACTTCTTTATTGGCAGTGTAAAGCTCATCGTTGGTATTGATGGCAGCCTCTTTCTTTAATACAAAGATTGCTTTCGTAATTAATTCTTTACTGTACTTTTTTGTATTCTGTAAATACGTGCGCAGCTCAGCCTCCTCAATATTGCTATTGTTATCCCGCTCCTCCCAATTACCGAGGTAATCATAATGCAATTGGTCTTTGAACAACTGCACGATGCGGTTTTGGGTGATGCGCTCTGATTGGCCGACTTTAGTCATGTTGCACAATCTTTAAATAAGCTGTCATTCGATTTAAAAATCTTTCCTCTTCTATTTTTACACTCTCTTCAGTTACGGATGTATAATCTATACCTTCAATAACAAAATGGGTATGAGTTTTCTCTTCAGAAAAAAGGCTTGTCGATTTATTTCTGATCTGCTTTTCCAGATTGAATTCCTTGGAAAAAGGATATAACAAGCCTCCAACAATAACATTCTTTTTTTGAGTGTAATAACTCATGTAAGTATGGATCTGAAAATAATCAGATCTATCATAGTCGAAATAATCAAATTGCATCCTTTTGTATTTAGCATCCCATACCATAACGCTATCTTTATTCTCAAAAACAATATCAGGTATTAGTTTACGTCTGAAATCATTGTTCTTATAAGTAATAATTTCATCATTTCGTAAATGCCATCCCTTAAGCAAAAATTTGTCTTTTAAAATTTTTCGCAGATACATCTCCCATATTTCCGCCATATCAATAAAAAAACTCAGGCCGTTCTTTAACGAATCTTGATTTCCAAAGTTTTTCTTTTTAATTATATCCCATGAGAGATCAACAATTTGTTTAAAGTTTAAATAAATATTCTTGTATTGTATTTTAGCATATTCCAAATCAGATACATATTCTTCACTAACATTAGAAATAAAAATCTGCTCCAAGGCATTCTTTGAACCAATAGTTTGTTTAATGTTGACTAATTTATAATCAGTATTTAATATTCTATAGGCATTCTTAAGTATTCTTGTAATAATAATGTCAGGTGATTTTTCAGTATAATTATAAACGATTTTTTGTTTAGTATACATCAACGAAAATGATTTTTTTAAATCAATTTTGCCTTTTATAACAGCTCCTATTGAACTCTTAAGCAATGTGCGTTTGGGTATCCCATGTCTATTAGATTTGGATAATAAGTTTAACCAAACAAAGGCTATAATCTTTCTAATTAATAATTGATAATCTTCTTTCTTATTTAAACTATTATTTGATCCTGTTAATCGAACATTGAATATCTCT
>JBGTJG010000357.1:0-6775 GCA_041745235.1 Ferruginibacter sp.
TCATTTTAATAAGACCTTTAATAACTGTTATTGAACACTTCATGGCATCCTGCACATTTGTTCCTTTAAAAAGTTCATCAATTAGTATGAGCCATCGTTGCTCATTGCTCACTTTTTCCACGGTTGCTTTAATTCTTTGTACTTCATTAAAGAAATAACTTTCTCCTTTGCTGATATTATCTATCACATTGATATTACTGAGAAGACCGGTAAAATAACTGAGTTTCATATTCTTTGCCGGTACCCCCATGCCGGCATGGGCAAGATAGCAGGATATTCCGCATGCTTTTATAAATGTGCTTTTACCGGCCATATTTGCCCCTGTGAGAAACAGAAAATTTCTTTCTTTGTTCAGGGAAATGCTGTAAGGAACCGGCTCAGCTAATAAAAGATGATACATTTCATTAACTTCTAAGAGCGGCTCATCTGTATCAGTAAATTCTGGAATGCAAAGATTAAAAGTTTCCAAAGCCATGGCCATACCGTACCATGCATCCAGCCTGCCGAATATTAACAGCAGTTCACGCATGTTTCCTTTGTATCCATATCTTAAAAAATGCCCGAGCTCTAAAAATTGTGAATCGGAAAGTTCCCCTGCATTTTTTATGTTTCGGAAACGCATTAACAGAGGCTTATCGAGTATTCGTTCAGCTTCTGCAAGTAATTTTTTAAGTGGAGTTGGTGTGGTTTCGGACCTGAGGATAGCTACGGCTTGCTCAATACCCTTTAGAAAATCAAAACAATGTTTTACCGTATACTTAATCAGCGTGAAATCATGGTTATGGAGAAACTTGTAGGATAATGTGCTTAATGTATTCGGATTAGCCGGAATCGTATCAAAAGTGGTTTCGAAAAATTTTTCTACTACCATCACAGTGCCGTTGGAGATGGTCGTTGGCCAATTGTGCTGATTTTTTCTGATCAGAAGAATAATATTCTGAACATCTCTGATAGCGGTAATGCCTATCAATGGCACTGACAGATTTTGGTGAAGTTGTTCTTTTCCGCGGGAAGTAAGGGTAAAGTTTAATTTGTTGAAAACTGACAGTTCGTCTTCCCGATCAAAAATCGCAAGATCAGCAAGGGTAGTTTTATCTGTTTCCATTTATCAGTTTAAAATACATTTACCTTCAACGATTAAAAGTAAGCCGGCGGCCCCTGTAAGATGCATTTACCATACCGTTTTCATAAACCATATTCCCGCTCACCATTGTTTTTTCAACCGATGCAGGAAAAATAAAGTCTTCAAGGGGGCTCCATCCGCATTTGTATAAAAGATTATTTTGGGTTACTCTGTATGTTTTGTTCATATCTACAACAACAAGATCTGCAAAATACCCTTCCCTGATATAGCCCCGATCTTTTATTCGAAAACACTCTGCCGGGGCGTGACTCATTTTCTCTGCAATTTTTTCTAAAGGAATCATTCCCAATTTATGATAATGCAACATTAATAATAATGAATGCTGCACCAGCGGAAGACCGGCATGGGCATGTTCATAAGGCGGTTCTTTCTCAGAAAGCAGGTGAGGAGCATGATCCGTGGCAATAATATCGAGTCGGTCATCCATAAGGGCCTGCCATAATGCAGTTTTATTGTGCGGTGCTTTTATTGCGGGGTTACATTTGATCTTATAGCCCAGTGTTTCATAATCATCAGCAGTAAAATGAAGATGATGCACGCAGACCTCTGCAGTGATCATTTTATCTTTTAAAGGAAGCATGTTACCGAATAGTTGCAACTCTTTTTCCGTAGAAATATGCAGAATATGCAATCGGGTTCCGTATTTATTTGCCCGTTGAATAGCACTGAGAGAACTTTCGTAGCATGCATCCTCATTGCGTATGAGAGGATGATCTTCCGCGCCCGGTGCAGGTTTTATGCTTTTAACATTTTCATAGCTTTCCTTAATGATTCTTTCATTTTCACAATGAGTAGCTATCAAAAGCTCGCTTTCGCTGAAAATATTATCCAGTGTGGCGGGGTTATCTACCAGCATATTGCCGGTGCTGCTTCCCATAAATATTTTTAATCCGCAGATGTTTTCTTTAAAATTATTTGCACGCAGTGCTTCATCCCTGTTATCATTGCTCACTCCCATAAAAAAGGAATAATTCGCTGGTGAGCATCTTGCAGCAATTGAATATTTATCTTCCAGCAACCCGATCGTAAGCGCATTAGGGATTGTATTAGGCATTTCCATAAAGCTAGTTGTACCGCCGGCTACTGCAGCCCTGCTTTCGGATTCAATATTTCCTTTATGAGTAAGTCCGGGTTCCCTGAAATGAACCTGATCATCTATAACTCCGGGAAAAAGGTGGAGATTTTCTCCCTGTATTTCAACTACTCTGCCTTTTTCGGAAATGCTTCCGGATATTTTTTCAATACGCTCGTCTTTTACCAGAACATCGGCATGCTCAATTTTTCCTTCGTTTACGGTAATTATGTTCTTAAAAAGATACTTTTGCATCACAATTGATTATCAGACCTAAATTAATAAATGCCAAAGATGCAAATTATTAAAAGCTTATTCAAACTACTCGTTTTTATTTGTCCTGTCGGAGCGCTTTCTCAATCTACATACCTTAATCAGGGAGCTAAAGAGTCACATTTTACTGACAGGATAGAGATAAAGCAGCAAAGAAATACTGATCTTAATTTTTCTGCATTACGACCTTTCAACAGGAAATACATCGTGCAGCAGGTTGAGTTTTTGGACAGTGCACGTATGGGATATCGTGATTCTACAGGTGCAGACAAGTATAAAGAATGGACAGATCTTCGCCTTACAGCTGTGGATGAATATAACCTTCAAAGCCTGCTGATGAATAACAGCGAATGGGTTACTGTTCCCAAAGATAATTTCTTAAGCAAAAAACTTTTATTCAATACTTTTTATAAGACCAAAGCAAATTTTATTGAAGTAAATACCAAAGATTTCTTTCTAGCTGTAAACCCGGTATTACAAATACATCAGGCGATAGAGCCGGGGTATGATGAAGGTATTTTTTTGAATTCACGCGGCGTAACTGTTCGCGGCCTAATTGGTAAAAAGATAGGCTTTTCTTCTTTTATAACAGATAACCAAGAGAGGGGTCCAAGGTTTTTCCAGGAAAAAGTAAAAGAGTTGAGAGCCGTGCACGGAGTTGGTTTTTATAAAACCTTTAAAAAAACGGGAGTAGATTATTTTGATGCACGCGGATATGTAACTTTTAATGCAGCGAAATTTATTGACTTCCAGTTCGGTTACGATAAAAATTTTATCGGCAACGGTTATCGGAGCATGTTCCTAAGTGACTGGGGAAACAGCTATCTTTTTGCAAAGGTGAATACGAAAATCTGGAAGTTGAATTACCAAAACCTTTTTATAGAACTAATGCCACAGTTTAGAAAAAACGGCGACAGCTTATTGGATAGGAAATATGCAGCAATGCATCACTTGAGTATGAACGTAACTAAATGGCTCAATATCGGCCTTTTTGAAGGTGTTATTTTTGGCAGAAAAAATCGCTTTGATTTTCAATATCTGAATCCTATTATATTCTACAGACATATCGAAGGGTCTATAGGCAGTCCGGATAATGCAGTGGCAGGCTTAGACTTTAAAGCTAATGTAGCGCACCGACTGCAGTTTTACGGGCAGTTCCTGCTCGATGAATTTATCCTCGCTAAAGTGAAGAATGACCCTACAAGTTGGGTAAATAAATTTGCTATCCAGGCGGGTGTAAAATATATAGATGCATTCGGTATTAAAAATCTGGATCTCCAGGGAGAGATGAACCGAGCCAGGCCTTTTACTTACGCACATAATGATACCATCGCAAATTACACCCACTATAATCAGCCACTTGCCCATCCGTTAGGCGCAAATTTCCAGGAGTTCATCGGTATAGCGCACTATCAGCCTGCACCAAGATGGACAATTGATGCAAGAGCAATTTATTTTTATCAGGGTTTGGATACGCTAAATCAAAATTTTGGAGGTAATATTTTCAGAAGTTATAATACAAGAACTAAGGATAATGGGTTCAAGGTAGGCAGCGGTGCAAAGGCTACCTGCTTTAACGGAAACTTATTGATCTCTTATGAGTTGAAGCAGAATCTGTTTCTTGATGCCTCAGTTTTGCACAGAACTTACAGTATTGCAGGTTTTGCCGGGCAGAGTAATACGACTTTAGTTACCGCGGGCATAAGATTGAATATGTTCAAAAGAAATTATGATTACTAAGAATGATTCCTGCGTTATTCTATAGTAAGGGAAAGGGTGAGCGAACGGGAACTTAATCGATCAATCGTATTGGAAAATTTAATTGCTTTATTCTGGTCCAGCACATTGCGCAGGCCGTACGTGACCTTCAGTTCGGGCGTCATCACAAATACAGGGAAGTAAATATGGAATCCAATTCCGCCTTCTAAACCGTAATCCAGCTTGTGAAGTGTAAGAACATCATCATTTATTTTTTTTCCTGAATTGGCGGCAAGGTCATAATCTACCCGTGCACCGGCCATCATGAAAACTTTGAGATTAGCAATTCTATCGCTCGAAAACTTAAGTTGTACAGGAAGCGACAATGTAATTCCCTGCACTTTTTTGACGGTGAGAGTATCCTCACCCCTCGGTTTATCCGGAGTTTTCAGTGTGTATTCAAAAGCTTTTTCTGTAAAAACAAGGTTGACAGGGTAAGTGCGCAAATCAAAATGCTGGCTGAGCCGCAGATTTACCAACCATGCTAGATTTATACCGGTGCTGTTAACACTCTCTATTATATTAATACTGTCAAACTGTAAAAAGCGGGGGCTGTGTTGTATATTATAATGGGAACGATTAGCACCAAGATGAATACCAAAGTGAAAATCTTTATCATCATGGTTCTCCTGGTTGAGCCCGTCACGCAGGAATTGTGCATACCCGGCAGCGGGCAACAAAAGAATTAAAACGATGAGGTGTTTTATTTTGTGCCGCAATAGATACTGCATATTCCTAAACTCAGGGGTTTTAATGTAGTGTTAGAGTAACCGATATTTTGCATGATTTTTAGAAAATCTTTAGCCACAGGAAACTTTTGAATAGACTCATCAAGATATTCATATGCGCAGTTATTTTTAGAAATTACTCTGCCGATATTCGCTGCGATCCTTTTCATGTAAAAATTATAAAACATTTTTACGGCAGGTAATTTTGGCCTGCTGAATTCCAGGACAACTAATTTACCACCTGGCCTGAGCACACGCAAAATTTCCGCTAAACCCTTTTCAAGATGTTGAAAATTTCTCACTCCGAAGGCGACGGTAACAGCATCAAAAGAATTGTTTTCAAAGGGCAATGCGGCACTGTCTCCGTTTAAAAGCGTTATTTTTTTATCAAGCCCGCGTTCTTCTACCTTTTTTCTTCCTATCTCAAGCATACCGTCACTGATATCTATTCCGATCACTGAAGGGATATTCAGTACCTTTTGAGCCATAATGGCTACATCTGCGGTCCCGGTTGCTACATCCAGCAAATTTGAAGGTTGCAGATCTTTTATGAACCCGATTGCTTTCTTCCGCCATATTATGTCAATTCCCCCGCTTAGAAACCTGTTGAGAAAATCATAGCGACAGGCAATATGATCAAACATATCGGCTACCTGATTTTTCTTACTGATAGCGGAATCTTTGTAAGGAACAATTATATCGTGCGCATACTTTTCCATGAAGTATGCAAATATAAGTTCTTTGATAATGGGGTATTCTGCGGGATAGTGCATTTGCTGTGCATATAAAGTTAAATTTGCCAAAATCTACAGATCCCGAAACCATGCTGATAAAAAAAGCAACCTATATCATATCCAGTCCTGAGTACGAAAAATGTCCTTCCCCTGATAAACCGGAATATGCGTTTATAGGCCGGAGTAACGTGGGTAAATCTTCTCTGATCAACATGCTTTGTAACAATGAAAAACTGGCTAAAACCTCAGGTTCCCCGGGTAAAACACAACTTATAAATCATTTCGAAATAATAAGCAATAACAGTGAGGAGGGAAAAAAAATTGCCGCAGATCAAAAGTGGTTCCTTGTCGATTTACCGGGGTATGGCTTTGCAAAAGTGAGTATTCGCAGCAGGAGGAAATGGGAACAAATGATAGAAAATTACCTGCGGAAGAGAGAAAATCTAACCCATATATTTGTCTTAATAGATGCAAGACACAGCCCGCAGAAAATAGATCTTGATTTTTTAGAGAACCTTAAAAAATGGGAAGTGCCATTCAGCCTTGCCTTTACAAAAAGTGATAAAGAAAATCAGCGCACCGTAAGTAAGAACGTTAAGGACTTTTTAAATGCAATGAAAAAAACGTGGCAATTCCTGCCGCGGCATTTTGTAACCAGTGCAGTTAAAAAAGCCGGAAAGAAAAAATTGCTTGATTACATCGAGGAGACGAACGAGGAACTGATTACTTTAAAAAAATAAGAATCGCCCTTTACGTAATTAATACTGTCCTGTTGATAACATAACGAGTGTGCACGCTTCATCAGTTTCTATTCCTTTATCGCGGGCAAGCTGTTCCAGTTCTTCATTTTCAGTACCCGGATTAAAAATTATTCTTTTTGGATTCAGAGATAAAATGTAATCGTAAAACGGTTTTTGATTCTCGGGATTCAGATACAGCGTAACAGTGTCTGCATTTTCTACAGGGAATTGATCTTTAGAGATTTTTATTCCGTTGATATCACCTTCCTTTCGGCCAATGGCCACTACAGGATGATTATATGTACTGAGTTTTTTAACTGCCATGT
>JBGTJG010000358.1:0-17339 GCA_041745235.1 Ferruginibacter sp.
CTGCTGCTGAGATAATGAGAATAATTATTCCTAATATAATGAGCAACATCTTTTATAAATTTAGACTGCAAGTTCATCAATTTAAGGATATAAATCTTAAACCCTGCGCTCCGGTAAATCAAAAAAAATCCGCCTCGGAAAAGGCGGAAGTATTATAAAAAAAGAACAAAATTAATTATTAAGCATCAGCGGCATTACCAGCATAAGCAATTCTTCATTAGGCTCCTGCTCCGCGGGTTTAATGATACCCGCCTTAGTGGGCGTGCTCAGCTCCATGTTTACATCTGAAGTATCTGCACCGTTCAGCATTTCTATCAAAAACTTTGCATTAAACGCTATCTGCAGGTCTTCCCCATCATAAGTACAGGCCATGCGCTCATTTCCTTCAAAACTGAAATCTACATCCTGGCTGGCAAGCTGCAATTCGTTCCCGCTGATGGTAAGAGCAACCTGGTTGGTGCTCTTGTTACTGAAAACACTCACACGGCGTAATGCGCCCTGGAAATCGCTGCGGCTCACGTTCATCTTATATGGATTATCTACCGGTATCACTACCTTATAATCCGGGAAACGTGCATCTATTAAACGGCAAACCAATTCCGTACCGCCATGCTTTACAAAAAGATGATTGCTGTTATAAGAAAGAGTGAGCTGATCTTCATTATCCGGTAATGCACCTTTTAAAAGATTGAGCGGTTTTTTTGGAACAATAAAAGAATCCTTCTGCGGGCAGTTCACATCCGTCCGGGTATATTTTACAAGGCGATGCGCATCTGTAGCTACAAAACTTATTGCACTTTTATCCAGCTCAAAATAAACACCGGTCATGGCAGGGCGCAGATCATCATTGCTTACGGCAAATATGGTTTTGTTGATCGCAGTTACCAATGCAGTAGAGGTCATGGTAAAGCTGTTCGCATCGTCTGCTGCGGGCTCTTTGGGAAAATTATCCGGGTTTTCACCCATTACCTTATACTTACCGTTATCGCTTGTAAGTTCTACCGCAAAGTTTTTATCTATATTAAAAGTGAGTGGCTGTTCAGAAATATTTTTTAATGAATCCATCAGGATCTTCGCCGGAATGCACACCCTGCCGCTGTCTTTAGCTTCAATATCCAGATGCACTTTCATCACCGTTTCCAGGTCAGTAGCAGTTACTACAAGCTTATTTTTTTCTATTTCAAAAAGAAAGTCTTCCAGGATGGGTAAAACCGTATTGGCATTTATAACCCCGCTTATTTGCTGCAGTTGTTTGAGCAGGGCTGAGGAAGAAACGATAAACTTCATATAGCTGTTTTATGGAAGCCAAAGATAAAAGAATGCAGGGATAAAATATTTATGATTTACGGGGATAAATTGCCATTTTGCGGCCCCATGGCTTTTGCATCTAAAAATATAGGAACAGACCGTGCTTTTCAAAAGGCAAAGCATTACTGCGGTTACCAGGAGCGCAGCCACTCAGAGGTTACCCAAAAATTATACGGATTCGGGCTGTATAAAACTGAAGTAGAAGAATTGCTCAGCCGCCTTATTGAAGAAAATTACCTGAATGAAGAGCGTTATGCGACCGCTTTTGCGGGCGGTAAATTCAGAATGAAACAATGGGGGAGGGTTAAGATCAAATATGAACTGCAGCAAAAAAGAGTGAGTGCATATTGTATCCAAAAAGCGCTGGGAGTAATAGCTGAAACAGATTATGAACAGACTTTATTAAAACTTGCCGAAGCAAAACTGGTGACGCTTAAAACGGAGAAAAATCTATTTGCCAAACGGAGTAAGCTTCAGAACTACCTCGTTGGGAAAGGGTATGAGTTTGATCGCGTTGCACAGGTTATGAAAATCTTGCTATCCGCTTAAACAATTTCACATTCATCAGCACATTTCCGGCAACAATCTGCCGTTTCCCTGCAATGTTCATCCGCATGCTTGTCACATTCAGCTGCACAAGCATCACACATGAGTGCACATAAGCGGCACAGTTCTTTTATATGGCTGCTCCCCAAGCTCATCAACTCTGCTGCAGCATAACAGATAGATGCACATTCCATATTCAATTGGATACAGAGCGCTCTTTTATTTGCATCAGGCTCATGTGCACAGGCTGAAGCACAATGATTACAGAGCGCTGCACACCTCAGGCAAGCCTCTATGCAGATCTTATATTGGTGGTATGCAGTCATGGGGAAGATTTGTAATTTTGATTCAAATTTCACGCCGGGCAGACTAAGTTTTATGAAGCAGGTGAATTAAAAAAGCAGTAATAATTTTGATATCATGGCAGAAGATCTCAGCATCATTCTAGGTACAAAAGAAGAACAATACATAGCATTGCTGCCGCAGATAGCGGGCCTTACAGAAGGTGAACCGGATCTTATTGCTAATCTGGCAAACATTTCTGCAGCCCTGAAAGAACAGTTCGGGTGGTTGTGGGTAGGGTTTTATCTTGTGAAAAATGATGAGCTTGTTCTCGGTCCGTTCCAGGGACCTGTAGCCTGCACCCGCATAAAAATTGGCAGGGGCGTTTGCGGCAAAGCGTGGGCAGATGCCAAAACGCTTATGGTAGATGATGTAGAAAAATTCCCGGGGCATATCGCCTGCAGCAGCCTGAGCAGGTCAGAGATCGTAGTGCCTTGTCTTGTTAATGATAATGTTATTGCGGTATTAGATGCCGACAGTGAACACCTCAGCAGTTTTGACGAAACAGATAAGATCTATCTTGAGAAAATTGTTGCGGGCATTTCATTTTCAGTTTAATGATCACCCGGATTATCCCGGCTGCCCCAGAGGTATTTACAGGCATAGGTCCTGTACGGTCTCCATTTTTCTGATATCCGCAACATGTCTGCTGTCATTTGTTTCTTATCGGAAATATCCAGCTTGTATGCTTTCGCCATCGTTTGCCGGATTACGAGATCATCGGGTGCAAATATATCTTCCCGACCCAGCGTAAACATCAGGATCATTTCCGCGGTCCATCGCCCTATACCTTTTATTTGAATAAGAAGCTCCGTCAGTTCTTCGTCTCCCATTTTATGAATGCGTGCATCAGTAAGCTTATGCTCTATAAAAAACCCGCACACATTGTGAACATAATTCGCTTTGGCATAAGAGAAACCGATGCTGCGGAAAGTTTCAATATCCACAGCGAGTATTGCTTTTGCAGAAGGGGTTTTACTTTTGAATAATTTTAAAAATCTGCCGTAAATAACATCTGCCGCTTTAGTACTCAGCTGCTGGGATATGATAGACTCGCATATTCGCAAGTGAACATGGTTTCGTTTTACGAGTACAGCTTTATCTTGCTCCGACATGAGGGAGCGGAGTGTTTTGTCTTTTTCGAGGTGTGAGCGATGTGGCATGGTTTTATAAAAGCTACGACATTAAGAAGATAAAAAGCTAAAAGCATCAAAAAGAAAAAAAGCTAAGAAGAGAGGATCGTAATTTCTAAGCTTTAAAAAGATGAGGTAACTACCATCAATAAACCATTCGCAAGCTTTTCTGTTATTAAGCTTTTTGAAAAAAAATCTTTATAAATTCTCTTCTCCTCCATTATTATAAACCCTATGAATTCCATCCTTCATCAATTCCGTTTTAAAATTAAGTATCAGCCCATGTTTTAAATTCAATAATCCTAATTGTGTTTTTAATTGTTTGAAATATACAGCAGGAAGGGGATAAACAGATTTTAATTCAAGCACCAGCTTGTTATCAACTAAAAGGTCTAATTTATATGCTTTGTCTATCTCCAAATCTTCATACTGAATGGGTAAGAGTAATTGCCTATGTACAGTAATTCCTGCCTTGTGTAATTCATGATACAAAATCTCTTCATAAACTTTTTCAAAACACCCGGGCCCAATCTTCGAATGTATTTTAATGCACATTCCTATAACGAGCCGAATTAAATCTTCTACATCCATATTTAATTTTCCAAATTTTACAATCCTCACTCTCAGGGAGGGATCAAAAATTTTCTTTTCAGCTTTTTTTCTTTTTCAGCTTTTAGCTAATCCTTTTTAATTAGTTTTTCTTTTACCCTATTTCCCAGCTCATCTCTCCCCCCTTTTCATCCTTCAGCAAAATACCTATCTCCTTCAACTGATTTCTTATTTTATCAGATGTCCCAAAATCCTTTTTATTTTTCGCCTCTTTTCGGATATCTATCAGCAAGTCAATAATACCCGACATTTTTTCAGATGTGCCTTCCGATGCCGCTTTAAGCCCGAAAATATCTTCCAGGTATTCTTTAAACTTTTTCTGCAGGAGAGCAAAACTGCTTCCCGTTATTGCCCCGGTATCTATCAAGCCGTCCTTCATAGAATTGATCACAGACACGAGATCAAACAAATTTGCCAGCACCTTCGCGGTGTTGAAATCATCATTCATAAATTCATCCAGCTCTGTAAGCAATTTCACCACTTTTTCTTCCGTTTCTTCTTCTGCTGTACCTGAGGTATAAGAGAGTTTTTTCAAAACTTCATAAGCCTCCCACAGCCGTTTAAAACCTTTCTCTGATGCCTGTAAGGCCTCATTACTGAAATCTAATGTGCTCCGGTAATGTGTCTGCAGCATAAAGAATTTAACTGTCATCGGATGATATGCTTTTTCCAAAAGAGGATGTTCGCCGGTAAATAATTGATGAGGTGTAAACCCGTTCCCGGCTGATTTGCTCATGCGTGTACCGTTTACCGTTAGCATATTTGTATGCATCCATATCTGCGCAGGGCTTTCCCTGAAGCATGCTTCATTCTGTGCTATTTCATTAGTATGATGCGTGGCCGCCAGGTCCATACCGCCGCCGTGCAGGTCAAATTTTTTACCCAGGTATTTGTTGCTCATGGCAGAGCATTCGATATGCCAACCGGGAAAACCCTGTCCCCAGGGGCTTGGCCATTGCATCAGATGCTCGGGCTTTGCTTTTATCCATAAGGCAAAATCAAGCCTGCCTTTTTTTTCATCCTGCCCGCCGAGGTCTCTTGTGCCTTCCAAAAGATCTTCAAGCTTGCGGTTGGTGAGGATGCCGTATGGTTTTTCTTTGCTGTATTTTTCTACATCAAAATACACTGTTCCTGCAACTTCGTATGCATAGCCGTTTGCCAGAATTTCTTCTGTCATTTTAATCTGTTCGCTGATGTGCCCTGTTGCAGTTGGTTCTATGGTAGGCGGTAATGCATTGAATGCCTGCATCACATCATGAAATCCCAATGTATAACGCTGCACAATTTCCATGGGCTCCAGTTGGGCGAGCCGTGCCATTTTGCTGAATTTATCATCACCTTCATCCCTGTCGCCCTCTAAATGCCCGGCATCTGTAATGTTGCGGACATAACGAACTTTATACCCGAGATGAAGCAGGTAACGGTAAATAACATCAAAAGAAAGAAACGTGCGGCAGTTACCGAGATGCACATCACTGTAAACCGTAGGGCCGCAGACATACATGCCTGCATAGCCCGCTACGAGGGGTTTAAATTCTTCTTTTTTACGCGTAAGTGTATTGTATATTTCTAAAGGCATCCTGCAAAATAATTATTAATTGATAATGTCCGCGGCTTAGCGGTATAGGAGGCTTAGGTCAGCAGAAAATAATATACATAATTTAAAGTGCAGATTTTTTAAAAGTAAGATCCGCCATTATAGGAAAATGGTCTACCAGCCGTTTCTTTATGCGCACAAATTGTGTGACCTCAAATTTTTGATCAGCAAAAATATTATCTATGCGCAGCGTCGGTGAGATCACGGCAAAGGTTCTGCCTATACCGCTGCCTTTTTCAGCAAAGGCATTGTTTAATCCTTTACCGATAGTATTATAGGCATAGCTGTTGGGCACATCATTAAAATCGCCGCACACAATTACCGGGTGAGGGCTTTGATCTACAGCTCTTTTGATACGTTCACTTTGCAGCTTGCGCTTCAAAAAACCTGTTTTCAATTTTGATATTACCGTTCGTGATTTTTTAAGGTCAAGCTCTTTTGTAGGATCCTCAATATATTGCCGGCTGGAATCACTGAGCTTGAGTGATTGCATGTGGACATTAAAGACCCGCACCGTATCAGTTTCTTTAAGGATATCTATGTATTGAAAGATAGAATTATAGTTGTGGGGCTCGTACTGTATGGTATGTTTTTCCAAGATCGGATACCTGCTGAAAATCATGATGCCATAGTGATGCTTACCGTCAAAATCATCCTTTTTATCATAAGAATAAAAGTAATTTTTATAACCCAGGCTCTCAGCTATGTAAGGCACATAATTTATGGCAGTAGAATCAAAATCTCCTCCTACCATTTCCTGGAAACAGGCCACATCCGGTTGATATTTATTGATCAAGCTCAGCATCTGAGCCTTTATTTCAGGATGTGTTTTATGCTGATGAATATTAAAATGCTCTACGTTCCAGCTCATTACCCGCAATGCATCTTTTGGCTTTGAGATCTTAAAGTGCGCAGGAAATTGCAGGTTTATGATCTGCCGCAGGGGCATCCATGCGGCAGCGAGAGTGAGTAGGCTAATGAGCATAAAACGCTTCTTTGCAAACAGCCAGAATAAAATAAAAAAAACCAGTATAAGCAGGAGAAAAAGTGACGCAAGCGTAAACAGGCCCAAGAACCAAAAGCGAGTAGGATCAAACCATGACGCATAACAACCGATCAGGAATGCTATGGCAGTAACCACATTAGAAACTACAAATAAGCGTTCGGTTACGCGACGAAAAGTGCCTGCCATTTGTTAAAAATATGACTAAAGTTAAGACTGAATACCCAAAAAATTCCCAATAGGTTTTTGTTTCACAAAAGCCGGCACCGTTTTGTATGATATGCTCATTATCAGTATTAAAACTAAAAACAGCAAAATGAAAAACCTATTCCTCACACTTTCGTCAGTAGCATTATTGCTTACTGCGTGTAAAAACGAAAAGAAAAGTTCCCTTGAAACGGATAAACAAATAGTGTTTACAGATACATCCCTGCTTAAACCTGCAGATGCCTCCGGCGATATGGCTAACCCGGGTGCTAATCCTCCTGCTCCTGTTGTACAGGAAAGAACACCGCAGCCGGAAGTAAGAACAGTTACAAAATATGTGACGGTTAGAGAAAAAGCTCCTGCACGAGTAAGAGAGCCGAGAGTTGCCAATACTCCTCCTGTAATGGTCCCTGCTCCTTCAGCACCGACTACTTCTACTCCTACAGGAACAGGTACAGGTAATACAGGAACGGCGGGCACCGGTACTGACGGAACAGGAACCGGCACTGCAACACCGGCTCCTGTTAAAAAGAGAGAAGGATGGAGTGATGCCGCTAAAGGTGCAACTATCGGAGGTGTAGGTGGTGCAGTAGCGGGCGCAGTAATCGGTAAAGGTGCAAAAGGTGCTATTATCGGAGGTGTAGTTGGTGCCGCAGGCGGATACATTCTGGGCCGCAAAAAAGATAAGGCTACTGCTGCACGTGCAGATACTGTAAGGTACTAAAGATATATCCCTATGAAAAATGTAACGGATCACTTATGTGATCCGTTTCTTTATTTAAAGATTTTCGTCTTCTGCCGCTTTTCTCAGGAATTCCTTCTCTTCATGGGTAAGAAAATGGTATCCGGTCCTGTTTATTTTATCCAGAATCGCATCCACTCTTTCCTGTGTAACGTTCGTGGTTTTTGTAAAGGGTTTGCGGTCACCCGCTTTGTAGAAAATAGTATCCTTTGGCGGCGGATTTTTTTTCTTCGGTTCAAAGATGGTTGTTACCCACCGGTAAAAATTATTCATCCATTTGCTGCCGTCATTTCCACGCCGCAGAAAAAGAATAAATAAGAACCCTGCCAATGCGCCACCGAGGTGAGATAGGCTGTATGCTGCACTAACCCCAGCCACACCCGCAAAATCAATCAGGATGTAAATGCTCATAAGAACCCAAATAGGTATCCCGCCCCGTATCTGTGTAAAAAACCTGTACCCCGGTTCGAGTGTAGTGGTAGCCATAGCCACCGCCAATACTCCCGCATTAGCGCCGAGCAGGCCGGCATTTTCTCTAAACCCAGCTAAAGGCGTAAAGAGGTAGTGTGCTGCCACAAAGAAAACAGCCCCCATCAAGCCACCATAGATGTATACCGGTACGAGCTTATTGTTACCTGCCATTTGTTGCAGAACAGAACCGAATGCCCATAACCAGATCATATTGCTTATCAGCCTGATAATATTGTTGCCGGTATCCGCAAACATGTACGTGATGATCGTCCAGGGGCGCTCAGTGAAGTTGCGCAAGCCTGCGGGCAGTTCTATCCACTTTACCACCTGTACATAAAAATCCACAGGTGTTTGTTCACCTACATACATGCCTACCTGTATCATCATAAGGATCAGAAAGAAAACTGCATTCACCGCAAATAATGCCATAAGCGCATTTCCGTCTGCCCCCAGCAAAAAACTGCTTTTTCTTCTTATGCGAAAATCTCTTTTGTGGTACCGATCTGTTTCTCCCATGATTATAATTGTATATCAAAATTACAAAGGTATATGCGGGTAACGCACATTATTTGGGAGTTAGAATCGGTAACACAATTATACTTTCTGATCAGGAAAATATAAAGTAGAAGAAAACGGTAAGTACAACTGAGAAAATTACATTCAGCATGAACCCGGCTTTTATCATATCACGTTGCGGAACATAGCCCGAGGCATACACCATGGCATTTGGGGGCGTGCCCGCAGGCATCATAAACCCGAATGAGGCAGCTATAGTAGCAGGTAATACAAGTATAATGGGGTTTATTTGGAGTTGATTTGCCAGGGTAAAAAGCAGGGGTAATATCATAGCGGCACTCGCGGTGTTGCTCATAAACTCAGTTAGGATAATACTGAAGATCACTATTATCCAGAGAAAAACGATCATAGGCAAAGATGTGATCAGGCCGGATACATGTCCTACAAGCAACGCTCCCAAGCCGCTTTTATCTATAAGCAGTCCGAGGGTGAGTCCACCGCCGAAAAGCAATAAAATTTCCCATCGTATGCTTTTCAGGATCTCTTCCCACGTAAGCACTTTAGCAATGAAAAGCAGGAAGATGGCGAGAATCGCTGCCAGAGAATTAAAGCCTTCTGTAATGTTGAGCAGCGGCGATAAAAAGCCATCTGCCATCCATAACAAAACGGTGAGGAGGAAAATAGCACCGAGTCTTTTTACCGGGGCATCGTCATCCTGCTCAATGACCATAACTCCTATGCTCATCTTTCTGTCGGGTTTAAAATAAAGGGTGAGGACTGTAACCATTACCGGGAAACAAATGAGGAAGATCGGCAGACTGTATTTAATCCACTCAGAAAAGGAAAGGTTCAATATGGCTGCACCTATTGCATTCGGCGGTGAAGAGATCATGGTGATCACGCCGCCGATACTTGCAGAATATGCTACCCCGAGCATAAGGAATTTAGATTCTGCAGAAACGGTATCCTTTTTTACGAGTACCAGCATACCGAGGGCTAAAGGAATCATCATCGCTGTAGACGACGTGTTACTTACCCAGCACGCTAATAAGGAGGTAGCGAGCATGAGCAATATGGCAGAACGATAAAAATTCCCCCTTGCAAGCCTGATGAGTTTTTGTGCAAGCATTTTATCAACGCCGTGCCGCGATAATGCTCCTGCCAGTACAAATCCTCCCATGAATAAAAAAATGATGGGGTGTCCAAACTGGCTGAAGGCTTCCTTTGCAGGAACCAATCCCATGAGGATCGCCGCTACGGGAATTATCAGGCTTGTAAGCGGAAGAGGAATAGCCTCCGTTATCCATAATATCGCTACTAATATCAACAAGGCAAATGCTTTCTGCGCCTCTGCATTATTAAAAACAGGGAAATAAAGAAGTGCGCAAAAAATACCTGCGGCAATGAGGAGGGCAGCGAAGCTTACCGTTTTTTTCAAGGGGTGTAATGTAGGTGATATATTGACAACGCCAATATCGACGGGACCTGAAAGCGGCAGACTCGGAGCGAAAATATACCTATCTTCAGAAGATAATAAACTGAATTAAGCTGTCATCCCTTCAGAATAATTCAAGTGCCATAACACCTTGCTATTCCTCAGGCAAGTCAAAAAAATGGTCTTACTTTTTTACAGCCATATAATTTTCTAAAGAATGTATGAGTGATTTGCCTGCATACTCCGGCACAAACCTCATGGGTAAGAGTTCATTTGCCGTGTATTGATTTATAAGCTTTGCCAGTTCTTCCTCATTGTAAGCGACATTGAGCGCATACTTTTCCGCCATCCTTTTACATGTAGCTATCTGGTGGTCATTTCTTGTTTCATTTAGACTGCCGAATCGGGGGAAAAGGATAAGTTTCTTTTGCATTTCGCCTGCTGCAAGTATGGTTCCTATGCCGGCATGGCTGATAACCAGTTCAGCATCCTGCATATATTTTCGGAAAAGAGCAGGCGTAATAAACGGTACCGGGGTGACATGTACCGGATGGTAATTACCTCTCTCAGTTTGTACAATTATCTCAGTACCGGGGATCAGGTGGGCTGAATTATCGACTGCTCGCAAAAGCCTGTCAAAGGGAAGTTGGCTTCCGAGTGTAACAAAGATCATAACATGATATTTCCGGCGTAATGAAATTTATTGGTTTGCAAATGCTCCCATTGTGTGTAAGCTCTGCTGCAAAAAACCGATGCCATTTTTCCGCTGATAGATATTTTTTCTGCATGGCACATGCTTTCTATCCATATTGTTTTAAACCCCAAAAGCTTTCCCATAGAAAGGCTTATCAGCCCGGGTGCTGCACCGGTTGTTATGATCCAATCGGGCTTTTCCTGCTTGAGGATTTTATATAAATGCATCGCTGACCTCAATGCTTTATTCTTTTCCCAGTGGCTGGAATCCTTGATTTGGATAAACCTATGACCGGCTACTGTTTCTGCAAATTCACTTCGTGTAGAGATGTATACTACTTCATGTTTATCAAAGGCAGGACGAAGCCGCAGCAATTCGATCCAATGCCCTCCGGCAGACGCTATGGCTAATATTTTCATGAGTTAAAACCATTCTATATACATTCTTGTGCCAAAGGTTGAAATAAGTACCCTAAACCGGAAAAATGTTTTAAAACAGCGGGCAGAGTATGCAATAAATTGGCGGAAGCGGCTGCGGTATCATGAAAGAGTACGATGGACCCCGGTTTTGCATTATTTACCACATTCTGAAGGCATTTTTCGGGTGAAGTAGCAGGGTCAAAGTCAGCACTGAGGACATCCCATAAAATAACTTTTAAATTATAAGGAGATGCTGAAAGCTTCCGGGTCATGCGTGCTGTAATATGGCCGAAAGGCGGTCTGAAAAGAGATGAATCCAGATGGTCTCTAGCTTTAGTGATATCAGCAAAATATAATTCATTTTTTGTTTTCCATCCATCAAAATGAGAATAAGTATGATTACCCAGGGAATGGCCTGCAGAAGTTATCCTATTAAGCAGGCCCGGATTTTCCTGCGCATTTTTACCGATGCAAAAAAAGGTAGCCTTTGCGTTGTATTTATCGAGTATATCCAGCGCAGGTTCAGTATAACCGGGAACGGGCCCATCATCAAAAGTGAGGTAAAGAACTTTGTCCGATGATTTAATTTCCCAGGTACAATTCCCGTACAGTTTTCTTACCCACTTGGGTTTCGTAACAAAAGTGAACATAAAGCGTTGCTTAAATAATTCGGATTGAGTGCCTACAACGTAGCCATATCTATCACAAACCTATACCTTACATCGCCCTTCACCATGCGCCCATAGGCCTCGTTAATGTTGTCAATGTCTATGATCTCAATATCTGAAACGATATTATGCTCGGCACAATAATCCAGCATCTCCTGCGTTTCCTTTATACCACCGATACCGGACCCTGCCACGCTTTTCCTGCCGCTCAGTAAAGCAAAAGCCGGTACTTTGTGCGGTTCGGTAGGTGCACCTACACATATGTGGACGCCATTGGTTGTGAGTAAACTGAGGTAGGTGGCTACATCATGCGTAGCCGAGACTGTATCTATAATAAAATTAAAAGTGTTTTTTACAGCAGTAACCTGCTCTGCATCAGTCGTTACTACAAACTTGTGGGCACCAAGGGCAAGGGCATCGGCTTCTTTTGCTGGAGAAGTGCTCAGTACCGTTACGTCCGCACCGAAAGCAACTCCGAATTTTACTGCCATGTGGCCCAAACCGCCGAGACCTATCACGCCAAGCTTATGGCCTTTACCCACCTTCCAATGGCGCAGCGGGGAATAGGTTGTAATTCCTGCACATAACAAAGGCGCTACGGCAGCAAGGTTCAGTTTTTCTGAGATGTGTAATAAAAAATCTTCATGCACAACTATATTGCTGGAATATCCACCATAAGTAGGAAGCCCATCTTTTCCTTTCGCATTATAAGTACTGGTAGATCCGTTAAAACAATATTGCTCCAATCCTTCCTTACAGTTTTCACAAGAGCGGCAAGAGTCAACCATGCATCCCACGCCCCCTAGGTCGCCGGCTTTAAAGTTTTTTACATCTTCTCCTGTGCTCAGTACTCTTCCCACAATTTCATGACCCGGCACCATCGGAAACAGCCCGGGAAACCAGTCATTCTTTATTTGATGAAGATCGGAATGACAAACCCCGCAGTACTGAATTTCCAGCAACACATCATTGGGGCCGGGGTCCCTTCTTTCAAAACTCCATGGACCGAGATCTGCAGTTTCGTCCTGAGCAGCGTATCCTTTTGATGGTATCATGTATTATCAGTTGAGATATCCTTTAAAATATTAATTTCTTTCTACTCTAACAATCGAAATATCACCACGCTCGTTCTGCTTACAATTTTCGTAAAGTAAAGTAAAAAAATTATGCACGTTTAAACACAGTTCCGATTACTAACAGTACAAATCCTATCAGAACTAAAATAAATTTATGTTCAGTAAAGTAAGGTAGATTTAAAAAATGACCGATAATGCCGGCTATGCCAAACATAAAAGCAATAGCCCATAAAAGTTTGGTAGGTGCTGAGAGTTTCATATTCAGATTTGACAGATTGAAGGTAATCTCTTGTATTTCAGATAAGATTATAGTGTGTACGATCAGATTCTGCCATGTGCCATGTCATCGGGATCACGCTCCTGGTTTTCATGCAATGGATCAACAGCGGGTTTGTAAGACCTGTGTACCGCATCGTCGGCATCATGCTTTATATTTTCATCAGATGGTACTTCTGCCTTTAAGTGTATCTTTTCGTCCGGATCTATCTCAGAGAGATCTGTATTGTCATCATCCGGAGTTATAAGATCTTCTTCATGCTGATGTTCGTCTTCGCGGTCTGTGGGGTCAATCATTTGAGTAAAGTTGTAGTGTAAATATCATTGTCTTTAATTCCTTTCATCTTCATCGCCGTCGGGCTCCGCATTATCATCATAATAATCGTCTTCATCACTCTCCTCCGGGAGATTATCTGCATCAGCTAGCCTGTCTGTTTCCACTGCGTTTAACGCCGCACCCATTTCTGCATCATCCTCTTCCAGGAAATCCAGTTCTTCCCCGCTTATACCATCATCTTCTAATAAACTGTCATCAAGATCCAGCTTATCATCGCCATCTGTTGCCGCAGAAAATTCCATCGTATCATGTTTCAGGTCTGTCTTGATATCTCCTGAGTGGTCTTCATGTTTCTTCATAATAGAAATTTGATTTGAGGGTCAAAAAATTATGCCGGTATTCTGACGCCTTTTCTTAAAGATACAATTCTTTTTAACCGGGAACATATATGGCTACCAGTGTGCCGGCACCGGGTGTGGATTGCCACTCTATTGTTCCTTTAAGAAAACTTATTCTTTTCTGCATATTATCCAAGCCTATCCCGTCAAATTTTTTGGTATCAGCGGTGTCAAATCCTCTGCCGTTGTCTTCAATGGTCGCATTTATTCCCGAATCATCTTTAATCAACGCAATATCAAGATTAGACGCGCCCGAATGTTTTACTACATTATTTACACACTCCTGTAAAACCCTGTAGAGCACACTCTCTGTATTTTTATTGATAGATTCGTTGAGACCTTCTGTATACAACTGTACCTTGAGCGTAGGGCTTTCTATATGGTTAATAAAGTTTCGTACTGCAGAAGCAAGGCCTGTCTTTATTAACGCGTTCGGCATCATATTGTGAGAAACTGCCCGCACTTCTTTGCAGCTTTCATCTACCAGGCTGATTGCCTTTTCAAAGGCTAACTTCTCTTTTGTTCCGTTCTTAATGTGTTCACCGGCAAAAGAAAGGTTCATTTTTGCGGCGCTCATCATTTGTCCTACCCCATCATGCAGGTCCCGCGCTATTCGGCTCCGTTCATGCTCTTCTGCTTCAATTACAGCCTCCGTAGCTATTTCCTGCTGCCTCATTACTTCCTCTTGCAAGCGGGCTTCCTGTTTTATTTTGTTGCGATTAAAGAGTAACCAGGCAAATGCACCTGCAAGCAAAAAAAGAAATGTTCCTACCCAAACAAATATCCTGTGATTGGAAATAGTTAGTTTCTGAATGGTATTTTCTTTATTAAGTAAAGCGATCTTCTGTTCTTTTTTTTGCGTTTCGTATTGCGTTTGCAATTCAGCGATCTGCTTGGTAGTTCGCCCGGAATACATGCTGTCCACAACGCCCTGATGCATGGCTTGGTAATACAACCCGGAGTCGGGCCGCCCCTGCAGAAAATAATAATTGCTCAGGCCATTATAGGCAAGCTTGAGCACTTTTAAATTATTTTCCGGTAGTGCAGTGTCACGAGCTGCAGAGAAATAACGAAATGCTTCGGGATACTGCATAAGTTCTATAAGCACCGCCCCTATGTTGGTAGCGTAAAAAGCCGCATCAGCTTTGTTTCCCAGTTTGGTGACAAGGTCATATGCTTTACGATAAGAAGAAAGGGCAGCCGTATTGTCTTTACTTTTCCGGTACACAACCCCGATGTCGTTATAAATATTTGCCAATCCAAGGCGGTCATCCTGTTCAACAAGGATGGGTAATGTTTTACTGAAATAAACTATTGCACTGTCGTATTGCTGCACGTTCTCAAAAATGCCTGCAATGTTGCCATAGGCACGTGCTATCTGTCCTTTATTATTTGTTTTTAAAGCAATAGCAAGTGCCTGCCTGGCATAGAAATTACTCTGTGTATAATTGCGCAGGTTTTTAAACAGGTACCCGAGGTTATTGTAAGTGATGCCGGTGAATGTTTCATCTTTTAATTCCTCTGCCAGTTTCAGTATCTTAAACTGGTAGGCGGCGGCAGTATCATACTTCCCCCATTCTTCATAGACCAATGCGATCTTATTGAGCGAGCTTACAAGCAATCTTTTATTGCCCAATGTTTCCCGGATGGCGAGTGCCTGTTTATTATTAAGGAGCGCAGCAGCATAATTGCCCATGTAGTAGTGCACAATAGCAAGATCATTAAATGCATTTGCAGAAAACTTGGGGATGTATACTTTATCGGCCAGTACTTTTTGTTCCTGAGCATATTTCAATGCCAGTTGGGGATTGTTGGTAGCATACAGGAATGTGAGCTCGGAAAGGGTTTTTAATTTCCCGGTATCCGTTTTTTGAGCAGATAGATCTTTGATAAGGCTGTCTGAAACGGGGCTGTTCTGGCAAAATGCTGTTTGGGCAAGTAATAATAGAAAGCAGCAGATTATTTTCATCCGGTTATTTTATGCAGTGGGTGATTTTGGTATCCTGCACAAAATAAAAGATTAATAATCATGGCGGTATACCCTGTACCGGGTATTCCTGTATGCGGTAAGGTCAGCTAACAAGGGTCCCGGTCTTTTCTCCGGTTACAACACTCATCAGGTTGCCGGGTTTGTTCATATCAAACACGATTATGGGGAGATTATTTTCCATGCACAACGTAAATGCAGTCATATCCATAACCTTAAGGTTGTTGGAAATACATTCTGCAAATGTCATCTTGCCGTATTTTGTAGCTGTTGGATCTTTTTCGGGATCTGCTGTATAAATACCGTCTACTCTGGTACCTTTTAAGATCACATCTGCTTTTATTTCAATAGCACGCAGCGAACCGGCTGTATCTGTAGTAAAATAAGGATTGCCGGTGCCCGCCCCGAAAATAACTACACGGCCTTTTTCCAGGTGTCGCATTGCACGCCGGCGTATGTAAGGTTCTGCTATCTGCTCCATTTTTATGGCACTTTGCAACCTGGTAATCACACCGGCTCTCTCCAGCCCGCTCTGCAATGCCATGCCGTTTATAACCGTAGCAAGCATGCCCATATAATCTCCCTGCGCCCGCTCTATGCCTGTCTCTGCTTCATTCATACCGCGGTAAATATTTCCTCCGCCGATAACTAAGGCTACCTGCACACCCATTTCCGTAATGCCTTTTATTTCCTGTGCATATTGTGATATCACATCAGAATCGAGGCCGAAGTTTTTATCACCCATCAATGATTCGCCGGAGAGTTTAAGAAGAATGCGTTTGTACTTAGGTAGCATGGGGGGAAATTTTTGCGAAGATAAGGAGGTTGAAGGTTGAAAGTTGAAGGTTTGAACCGACAGATCAACAACCTTATTAACATTCAACTTTGAACATTCAACTTTTTACATCCACCGCGTCCCTCAATCCCGTTCCAACGAGATTAAATGCCATTACCAGCAACATAATTGCAAAACCGGGAATAAGCGCCTGCACAGCATTGTTTGTGATGATCAGGTTATAATTTTCTTTGATCATTAAACCCCAGCTGGGCTGAGGCGGTTGTACACCGATGCCGAGGAAGCTCAGTCCTGCTTCTATAATGATGGCGGTAGCAAAATTTCCTGCGGCAATTACCAGCACGGGCCCGATGATGTTCGGTAAGATATGTTTGAAAATAATACGGCTGTCCCGGAAGCCTAATGCCCTTGCGGCCTGCACATACTCCAGTTCTTTTACGGCCATTACCTGCCCCCGTACCAAGCGTGCAACGCTTACCCAAAGGGTTAGGCCAACGGCAATAAATATTTGCCAGAATCCTTTGCCCAGTGTAAGTGTAATAGCAAATACCAATAATAATGTAGGAATACTCCAGGTAACATTTACGAGCCACATGATAGCAGCATCCGTTTTGCCGCGGTAATAACCGGCTAAAGCGCCCAATAAAATTCCAATGCTCAGAGAAATTATCACGGCTACAAGCCCCACCATCATGCTGACTCTTGTGCCGATGATAAGACGGCTGAGGATATCCCGCCCGAATGCATCTGTGCCCAGGAGAAAACGTTTTGTAATTAAATATTTTTCAAGATCCTGAGGTCGGCCTTTTGTTATTTCATTAATATTATATGCTTGTACT
>JBGTJG010000359.1:0-7961 GCA_041745235.1 Ferruginibacter sp.
TGTGAATGATGAAGTGTGATTTAATGCCAGCATCATGGCTTGCATGTTACCATAGATCCGTGTTAATACATTTCGATCATTTACATCATTGTAATTCCCGGTAAGCGCTATTGTATGAGATGCCAT
This sequence comes from Ferruginibacter sp., assembly GCA_041745235.1. Taxonomy (GTDB): domain Bacteria; phylum Bacteroidota; class Bacteroidia; order Chitinophagales; family Chitinophagaceae; genus Ferruginibacter. The sequence goes on from JBGTJG010000359.1 coordinate 127, forward strand.
TGTATCCTTAGCAAATGTAAAATGCGGCGTAAGCGTTATCGTTTGGTTTACCTGGCGGATGCGTATGGAATCATTAAGGGGTTGTGTGCCCGATACCTGGTTTATCGCAAAATTATTGTAGTTCATATCCACGCCCCATTTAGTCGTCGGGTTCACCGAAAGGTTTGCATTAGCAATGAATCGGCGGGTAGATTCTGTTTTTGTTTTATCAAGATTGTTGCGCTGCCTTCCCGCGGAGAAAGCATACACGAGTTTTCCTTTTGCAAGCGTGCCGCTTGGTGAGATAGTAATATTTTCAATATCCGTATCAAAGAAATAAGCGCCGTAGGAAATATAATCCGGTGTTATTCTTTCATAATCAAAACGCAGGTTCATATTTTTGAATGCATATCCCATCCCGGCCTTACCTGCCCAAAGCATCTTCTTTTTAAAATCTATTTTGGAAAGGCTTGATTTTAATGAATCGGTAATATCATCATTATAAAAGCTAAGGCCCCCGTCTGCGTTGATGGTAAACTTTTTGCGGATGGTTGCCTTCCCTGATACACCAAGTACAGAATTCTCGCCCGGTAAAAGTGTATTGGCATCGCCTAACTTATCCTTTACCTGCTGATTAAAAATGCTTGCAAGTGAATTAGCATCATCTTTACCTTTAAAGTACATAAAGTCAATAAAATTTGCTTCTGTACCGTAGCCTATTTTTGCGCCATAGCCTGTTCTTTTAAAGGAGGGAATTTCGCCGGATGTGAATGTGGTGTCAATCTCTACCGCTTTGCGCAACCTGCCGTACATGGCGGCAAAGCGCCAATTCTTTGGATTCAGCTCCACACCCGCGCCCAGGAAAGTATGCCCTGCCAATGTGTATGGGTTGAATGTAATGTTTCGGTGACCTAAATGCAGCTTAGCCCATTTATATGTCGGTGTAATACCGAATTGTAAATACGGTTTGGTAAAGGTGCTTTGATATTTTCCTACAGTATAGCTGAATGGCAGATCAAAAGTTTCTGCCACATTAAAATTTACATTACCGTGCAGGTTCCAGCTGAGCGGGTTGCTTCTTTTTTCTGATGAAGTGGTATTGTAAAAATTTGTGCTGCCACCTACGGAACCGCTCCAGCCGAATTTTTTTGCTTTCGGTAATTTTTCTATATCAATTACCTGTGCATTTATTTGGCTTACCGAACAAAGCAGAAATAAAGAGAAGCAGATCTTTTTCATAATATTTTTTTCAAAAATTCTTATTGATAGCAATTAATTAAAGCGCTTCAACTGTTACAGGTGCACTGACTGATGATTCAGAACCGTTTTCATAGATCACCTTCAATGCATAACGGTATTGGCCGGGGGCAACTGTCTCATCAAATGATGATCTGTCTCCCTGAAGTTTTTTATAAACCTGCAGTTCTTTACCTTCTGTGCCCCGGAATATGATGAACTGATATTCTCCCTTCTCTTTGTATTGCCACTTCATCTTAATCTGCTTATCGTCACGCTCATATTTTGCAGTAAGTTTTTCTATTCCCTTCATTTCACTTTTATCTGCAATAGTTATCGCCAAAGGAGCAGAAGCTGATATCAATCCTGCATCATCAATAGCTTTTACTATATAGCTGTAAGACATGCCTTCTGTTCCCTCAGAGTCTGTGAGTGATGTAGCAGGATCCGTGAATTCCTTCACGAGTGTTTCAGTATTATTTTCTGAAACCTTGTATACAGCATGTTTTACAACATCCGTGCTTGTACTGTTAGCCCACGTCAATTCTACTTTTTTTCCGCTGATATTGTAGCGCATAATTACAGGAGCAGACGGCGGAATAATATCGGGCCTTTTTACAACGAACACATCCGAATATGCAGAAGCATTATTGTTATAATCAACGGCCGTTATTTTATAGTACACTTCTTCCGTAAGTGAGCGCATGGTAACGGTATCGGTGATCAATGAATCTACCCGCGGCGAGCTTGTTATTTGTTTATAAATATTATCCTTTCCGTTAGCCATGTATACCTGGTAACCGAGCAGATCATTATCATTGCCGAATTTCCAGTTCAGTCGTACTATACCGTTTGAATCTATGAAACCCTTTAACGCCATAGGTTTTGCGGGAGGTACCGTATCATATATACTTGCCATTACAGAAAAGGTGCTGCTTGCATTGTTTGCAGTATCTACTGCATACACTGCATAGAAAGGTTCATCGGGAGATGGTTTCATATCTGCAAAAGAACGATCTGATACCGGCGCCAATTTATCATTCAAAGAGTGAAACGGCCCTTCCAATAAATGAGAACGTGCTATTTTAAACCCTTTAAGATCGGCTGATTGTTTTGGCATTTCCCAGGTAACAACAATTTTAGATCGGTCACCTTTCGCCTGCGTATTCATCGGCGGAGATGCGGGTGTGCGGTCTCTTCCCATGGCGGCTAATGCAACAGAAGGAGTTCCTTCATCTGCAAATGGCGTTATGCCTGAAATGCGATACCGATAAGGAACATAATTCTTAACGGAGTCTGTATAAAAAATATTTTCAGGGTTATCTGCGGCTGTTGTGTACGGCGTTTTATTTATTTTATTAAACGTTCTGCCGCCGTCTGCGCTGCGCTCAATGTTATAGGCCACAAAGGATTGTTGATTGCCGGTGTTGTTCCAGGTAAGTTTTACATAGCCCTCACCTTCTTCCGCAGTTACATCCTGCACGGCAGGGGCTTTATAAGGTGTACGTGTATCGCTTACAATAACAAGCACTTCATCTGCGCCATATTTCTTGCCTTTGCCGGCATTGATAGAAATCGTGTATGCATATGCTTTTCCTGCTTCAATTTTATCATCGTTAAATACTACCCCTGCATTTTTTTGAGCTGCTGCTGAAAAGCTGGAGCCGTACACATAACCGAAAAAGAGTTCATTTTCCTCATTCTGTATGTCGTTAAACGCTTTAGCCTTAGGAGCTGTGTAAATTGCTTTTCGCGTAAGTTCTGAATAATCATCAGTACCCAGCGTGCTTGGCCATGCAGCATTTGCAAGGGGCTTTAAAACAGTAAGTGTTGTAAAATCAGCGTCACCGTCTCCGGAGAGGGTTTTCCTTTTTACCGTATAACCGTTCGTATTTCCTTTGCGCCATGCGCCTGCATTTGCGGGGTACCAGCGAAGCTCTGCCGCACCGTTTCGTACCCTGCTGAATACGGTTATATTTTCCCGCGGGGAAGTCGTATCAGTTTTTTGCTGCGCAAATGAAACAAGGCCGGACAATGTAAGGGCCAGTAAAAAGAAGAAGCGTACCATGAGATTAATTTTATACTGTAAAACTCAGCTAAATGAACAGTTGATCATATGCTGAATTAACGAATGAGCATTTTGACTTAACGGTAAAAGAGAAAAGAGCCGCCCCGCGGGACGGCCCTTATTTATTAATTATTCGGATAAGGTAAATTATACGGTAACTCGCCTTTATAAGGCAAACCGCTGCCACTTTTAACCCTGGCAAGAAGGCTTACTTTTTGCGAGCCGTATGTCATCTTAGGCAGTTCCATTTTTTTAAGGATATTCCATGTCTTTGTAAGGTCAGTCCCGCTCCTGGAGTTTGCTTCTTTGAGGTATGCATTTGCTATGCTCATGTGATCCCATGCGCCGATGTAAGGAATGTTATTTACCAATGCATAGTACTCCGTTTTTGCCGGTGCATTACTGAGGCCGAGGCCGGGGTTCATGGGACTGCCCGAAGAAGCAGAGTTTATTTCTGCAGCAGAGAGCGTATGATCCGGGCCTACAAGTTTCTCATCTGCGCCGAGGTATTTATAACCCTTTAGTGAGAATTCATAAGATGCTATATTCTGTATCCATGTAAGGTCTTTGTGTTTGCTGAACGGTGAAGAGCTTTCGCCATTGAACGGATACCCTGCAGGCCGCTGCCATGAAAGATCTGAATTGTCGCGGATATTTTTCATGTAGGTATATTCAGCCTCCGTCAGTTCCGGAATCTTGTTCCCCAGGTAATTCTGAAAATCACGGTATCTCTTCATCGTGTTAAAGAGGTAATTATTATCTGCATCACTTACTTCCAGCAGCTTGCCGTATAGGTCGTTATCACCATTCACCGTTTGATAAAAGCCGTTCATTTCATAACCATCCAATCCTTCGCCGCCTTTGAGCATTAGCACCGGTGTAACAAAATCATTGGTCATGTATTTATTGCCGGATACAGTATTTAATGTATTTTTCACATAACCGGTTTTTACAACCTTAAACGTTTTCATTTTTTCTTCTATATTGTTGTATTTACTTGTGCGGAAGTAAAAGCCGTCGAATATCACTTCACCCATGGCGCTGTTATCAGCCTCTGCAAGCACCTTTATCTGATAGATTGTACTGTTTTTAAGAATTGCAGGTATTTCAAAAGGAACGGATGATGAATTGGCGCCGTTAGAATTTGCAGAATAAGATTTAACCTGCTGTGCATGTACAAGTTTTTCTTTAGCATCTAGAATAAGGATGTACACGCCACCGCCGGAATTGAAGAGGTAAGAAAGATCCTGTTTCATAGCGAGGTAACCGTACACTTTTTCACCGCCCGCTTTTTGCTTCATAAAATATCGCTGGCCCGGCAGCGGGTAGCTGTCGTACAGATCATTCATGCTGAATTTAGAAGGCGCTTCGCCTGTAGTGAATTTATAATACAGCTCTTCTTTTTGTTCCTGGTAGATATTTGATTTAGCATATACATAATAATCGGTCTTAGGATTCAACGTAAACTTGGGCACGATCTTATAAGATTTATACGGATAATTCCCAATGCCGGTGATCGTAACCTTATCTATTACTTTCTTATTTTTATCAGTAAGGAAAAGTTGATTCTGCGCATAATAAACATCATAATTGTCCGTATACGAATTGTAGATCTGAATCGGATTTCCCCCGTCAGCATATGTGAATGTAGCTTTAAGATCAGGGTTTAACGGGTTCACTGTTTTATCATTTGGCCCTGCTGTAATATTCTTTATGAGCTTTGTAAATTCAAAGGGATCCGGATCTACTTGCATGCTTTTACACACCTTTCCTTTTTCTATAGTGGCTTTGTAATCGCCTTCTATTCCTATTACGTTTACATGGAAATATATATCTCCGCGTACCCATGTAGGGTTTGGCAATTTTACCTGGAATACCGCCCCTGCTGATAAGCCAAGCACTTCTTTTTTCAGGAATTTTACCGACACATCCACATAAGCATATGCCTGCCCCTGCGCATACCAGCCTTCAAAGCCCATGGGCGTCCCGTCGCAGGTTGCATTCAGATCGCTGAGTAATACATCAAAGCCGGCCGCAGCTTCTGCATCTGCATCAAACAAAACACCGTCATAGCTGCCCGTTACTTTTATGCCTGCGCCGAAGGCAAAGGCCAGGCCCTGGGCAGATGAAACGGATGCCGGTAATCCGGTCTTAAGCGGTGCGCCCCAGGCAGCAGTTACTGCATAAATTTTATCTGGCAGCGGTGGTAAACCGGATGGAAGATCATTACCTACCATAAAATAACCCTGCAACTGTATCTTTACTTCTACCACTTTTGCATCAAAACCAAGTTCTGCATGCAGTCGTTTATTATCTTCGAACGGATCTGTATTTGGTGTCCATTGCCCTACTTTTATGTACCATTTTAATCCGGATTGACCGGGAATAATATCACCGTTCTTATCTTTCTTGGGCGTTGTGAATTTAAAAGAAATGTCACCACCGCCTGTAACGACCTTTGCAATATTCAATGTAGCTCCGAAATTACCGCTGAGCGTGTTTGCCTTGTTGTCATATTTGAGCTCCGCAAAGCAATAAAGAAATGCTTTATCCTTGCTTCGTTTTGCAAGGTTCGTAGGATCCTGCATCAGATAAGCATTGCCATTCAGTTCTACGAAGGAAACACTTTGTGTAACGGCATCCAGCTCCATTGTAAAAATAACGTCGCCGTTAAAGGCTTCCCTGGATCCTGTTATGCCGAATAATACTGCCGCACGAAAACCGGCAGAGCCTTTTTTCGGTTCCATTATAACACCTGATGTGGTGGGTGCTGCAGTAGTATTTTTTACCTGTACATATTGGCCCGGTGTGATAGCTTTTTGATCCGAATTGCGTGTCATGTTGCAATAAGCGCCGCCGCCAAAACCGTAAATAGACGCTGCAGTGCCCGGAATGTTTATTCCTACTTTACCGAAGTCTGCCATGGCATCGAAATACCAGTATTTATAATCGCCTGCACTTTCCAATGTGCGCCCGAACTGCAGGCCCACATCTACTTTTACGCCAAGGCCATTAAGCGTGGCTGATACTGCCCCGCGGAAACCGTTGCCAAATTTCGGATCTTCTTTATAAAGTTCTATAGCGCCTGCAAGCTTTGCAACACCAAGGTCTGCATTGATGGCGATGGCATCAAGCGAGGCTTTTTCATAAGTAAAAGTTTTACCGGTATGTTTTGCCCAGATGGTAAATTTGGTATTTGCACCCGCGCCGCTTTTGGTTTGGCTTTCACCGCCGAATAAGCTCAGGCCAAGATCCAGCGTAAGACCCGCACGGCTGTTGCCGTCTTTCTTAAAGTTTATGTCATTAAGGTTCAGTTCAAAGTTAGCGATCTTAGCCTGGATGCCCTGCTGGTTTTGCAATCCGGCAAACTTGAGGTTGAATTCGGGTATAACAGAATTCTCTCTGCCTTTCAATGTAAGTTCCTGGAAATCCACTTTGGGTAGCTTGAATTTGCCCACATTTCCGCCACCTGTATTTTTGGCGAAGTCTATTCCGATCTCACCGTTAAGCAATGCACTTATTTCGTATTTGCCGGAGATCTTTGCAAAGGTGATACTGGAATTTTCAAAGAATTTCATTTTAGCCAGGAAGAGACTTGCATCTATTTCCTTTTCTGTAATAACAGTAAAAGACAAATCAGCCCCGTCTGTCCCTTTGGCTATCTTTCCTTCAAATCCCACGGTGGCTTTCTCTCCCAGCGGAATGGTAAGTGACCCTTTCAGTGAACCGCCGCTCAATGTATTTTTATCAATATTCAGAGCGAATTCTTTTAAGGCAATAGTCCAGTTTACCGCGGTTCCCGTCAGTAACGGATTACCTGTTGCGGCAAAATTGCCTGTAATGCCCTGCTTACTGATGAACATATTATTTACACCCAATGTCATTTGGCCACCACCATCTTTTTTAAAAACCTGTGGCAGCGTAAGCTTCATGGATTTTAAATAAAGTCCCGTCCAATCATTGTTTATGCTGTTTCCTATTCCGATAATTTTTTGAATTGATGAAAAATCCAGTGCAGCACTGTCTGCTTTAAAAATAAAATCAGAAGCTACAGGTAATGCGAATGCATTGCTTAATGAAAGACTGTTTATTACAAATGCTTCAAAGTTCTTTGCAGCCGATAAGCTGAATGCAGCTTTTACTTTTACAGTAGGATCTGCAATGAGATTTAAATTTGCATCTACCGGTACAGCCAACTTCCTGTCCAGCACCACGGCACCGTTAAGGGTAATATTTTTAAAGCCGGTACAATCAAACGTAGCATAGGTTTTATCTGCACCGCCGATAAGTTCCATATACAATTTGTCTTTGGATATAGCCAGCGTCTGTGTTTCAGCAAGAGAAAGCTTTAAAGTTGCATTGGCGCCGTAGCCGTTCGGGTGAATCGGGATAGCTTTTGCACTAAGCAATAAAAATTCATTACCGAACACCTGCGGTATTTCTGTATTTAATACTGCATTGATGTATGCTTCCGTAGGTTCAAAGATCATCCCGACGATACCGATATTGAAATTATTTTTTGCAAAGCTCATCGGAAGATCCATTGGCAAAG
>JBGTJG010000360.1:0-1942 GCA_041745235.1 Ferruginibacter sp.
GGTCTTCTGCCGGTAAAATGGGTTTCAGGGGTTCTAAGAAGAACACACCGTATGCTGCTCAGATGGCTGCTGCAGATGCTGCAAAAACAGCATTGGATGCAGGTCTTAAGAGAGTAGATGTATTGGTGAAAGGCCCGGGTAGTGGACGTGAAGGTGCGATCCGTTCATTATCTCAAAACGGTATTGAAGTAGCATCCATAAAAGATATTACCCCGATGCCGCACAACGGCTGTCGTCCTCCTAAGAAGAGAAGAGTATAAAAGTTATAAAGTTGAAGGTTCAAGGTTGAGCCAAAATATTGGATTTCTTAACCTTGAACTTTTAACCTTCAACTTTCAAACATATTTATTAACCGGGTTCAGCATTAATTTTTACGATTTTTAGGATGCTGTTCCGTCACTAAAAAATCAAATTATAATATGGCACGTTACACAGGCCCCAAAACAAGGATCTCCCGCAGGTTCGGAGAATTAATTACCGGTAACGGTAAATGGTTGACAAAAAACAGCACTCCTCCCGGAATGCATGGTGCAACCAAAAAGCGTAAAACACCGAGTGAGTATGCGATTCAGTTAATTGAAAAGCAAAAAGCAAAGTATACATACGGTTTGCTTGAAAAACAATTCCGCAAAACATTTGAAGAAGCAGCCCGTAAAAAAGGTGTAACGGGTGAAAACCTGATCAAATTGCTTGAAGCACGTTTAGATAATACCGTTTACAGAATGGGTATTTCTATCAGCCGCCAGGGCGCACGCCAGTTGGTGAGCCACAAGCATATCACTGTAAACGGCGATGTACTTAATATCCCATCTTACAGTTGCCAACCGGGTGATGTTATCGGTCTTAAAAATAAAAGCGCTGCTAATAAATCCATCACTGATAACCTTCGCGGTAAAAACCCGAAGCACAATTGGGTAGAGTGGAATGAGGCTGAAATGAAAGGTACTTTCATTACGCATCCTGAAAGGGAGAGTGTTCCTGAAAATATTAAGGAGCAACTTATTGTGGAATTGTATTCTAAGTAAGAACCCGACTGCGGACGCTCTGAAAAAGACGACCGAAACCAAATTTTAAATTAAACTCAACAAATAAAAATGGCCATTTTTAATTTTGTTAAACCGGATAAAATAGTTCTGCAAAAAGCAACAGATTTTGAAGCTCAGTTTGAGTTTCGTCCCCTGGAGCCGGGTTATGGTGTAACAATCGGTAATGCACTTCGCCGTGTATTGCTTAATTCCCTTGAAGGTTATGCTATCACAGGTATCAGCATTGCAGGCGCAGATCACGAATTTGCAACATTAAAAGGTATCACAGAAGACGTTACTGAAATAATCCTGAACCTTAAGCAGGTTCGTTTTAAAGTAAAAGGCGATCAGGAAATCACTACAGAAAAGGTTACTTTATCTGTAAAGAATAAAACAGAATTCACTGCAGGAATGATAGGTGAAGCATCACCGGCATTTGAAGTAATGAACCCGGAATTGCTGATCTGTACTTTGGATAACAGCGCAAAGCTGGATATTGATATTACAATCGGTCGCGGTCGCGGTTATGTGCCGGCAGAAGAGCATAAAGAAAAAAGCAATCAATTCGGTTATATACCTGTAGATGCTATTTACACTCCGATAAAGAATGTAAAATACGTTATTGAAAATACAAGGGTAGAGCAGCGTACAGATTTTGAAAAGCTGATCATTGATGTGGTAACTGACGGAACAATTCATCCGGAAGAAGCTGTAAAGCAGGCAAGCCGAATTCTTATTCAGCACCTGATGATCATCACTGATGAGAATATCACTTTCGATACTAAAGAAGATAAGAAAGAAGATATGGTTGATGAGCACACTTTGCAATTACGCAAGATGCTAAAGACACCATTGGAAGATCTTGATTTGTCAGTTCGTGCATTCAATTGCCTGAAAGCTGCTAAGATCAATTCACT
>JBGTJG010000361.1:0-1742 GCA_041745235.1 Ferruginibacter sp.
ACGGAAGATCTGCATACCCGCACTGTCAAACCCCAACTGATATGGCCGTAGTAAGCCAAGGGTGATTCCGCCGCCGGCATTAGCTGTAACGCTTACCCCATTCTTATTTCCTTTATTGCCGAGAAGAAATTGTTGCTGTACACCGAGCTTAACAGGATAGAAAAAATTGATCTTACCATACACATATGGCCCGGCATTATTTGTAGAATTAAATTGTTTTTCTTCTTTAGGATGCTTTCTTTCAGAGATCTCCAGTTGATAAAGCAATGATCTCTTTACTGACTGAGCTCTTCCTATTTCCAGAAAACCGCCATAGCCGTCTGAAGTCAGTTTGGCACCGGCCGCAAAATGTTTTCTGTAAGCAATAACACCCTCTTCTTCCTGCTTTGCCATAGCAGCAATACTTTCCTTTCTCTTATCTCTTTTTTCATCCCGCCTGCTTCTTGTTGAATCCTGCGCCTGCAAACTGTACGAAACACTTAACAGCAGAAACGAAAAAAATATATTCTTCATGTAAACTTTTTATCTGAGTAAATTTATACAAAAATAACCCGTAATGTGCATGAGTTAATTTTAATTCCGCATTATTAAACAGATTTTTTATGACAGCATCCGTTATATACAAAGGAACTCTTCGTTGTGAAGCAAAACATATTCAAAGCAGCAGTATGCTGGAAACCGACGCCCCTACCGATAATCACGGCAAAGGGGAAAGGTTCAGCCCTACAGATCTGTTATGTGTTTCATTGGCTACCTGTATTGTGACTACAATGGGTATAAGGGCATCAGATATGAAACTGGACCTGAGCGGTACTTCACTGGAAGTTACTAAGCATATGCTTCCTGACCCGAGAAGAGTGGGTAATATTGAAATAAAAATAAATTTTTTACAGGAACTTCAGGTTAATGAGCATGATCGCCTGGTCCTGCAAAAAGCAGGAGATAATTGCCCTGTCATGAAAAGCCTGAACACAAATACAGAAGTACACGTTAATTATATATGGTAATACCTTGTGCAATAAATCCGTATTGCAGATTTAAGATTTCCGCAGGATATTGTTTCCGATAGCGCATTCCAGGCAACGAACCTTATTGCAGTAATTATTTTTCAGTTGTATCAGCGCCTGCGAATCGTATCCCGATTTATTCTCCAGTCCCAGCTTTTCAAACCCGGCGGATATGCTGTTTTTTTCAGGAGCCGTTTGTTCTGCCCAAAAAAGCGCCTTGTTCATTAATGCCTCATCCTGGTGATAGGAACCATATGCATAAAGCAAAGGAATAACTGTGTTTAATAAAATATTCTGTCTCATTGGCCTCCCTAATGTTTTTGTTTTGAATCCGGATTCCTCATCAAAAACATACCGGTAATGCCAATAATCATTTGCGGCTACCTCAAACAGTTTTTCAGCATCTTTTAAATTTGCAATTTCTATGATGCGGGAGAATAAGTGATGGCTCAAATGTATGAGCGCGGCAAGCTGAGAAAGCCGTATGGTGGGGAAATTGGCCGGCCGCATGCGCAGAAAATGAACCGGAAAGTGAATATGCGGCAATTCATATTTCTTCTTTAAAAAAGCATATTCTTTCTGAAGCATGATCGGGTAAGAATCTTTAAATTCTTTATCGAACATCCCCGCCTGTCCCATTAATAAAGCCTCAAGTTGATTCAGCTGATTCCTGTGCTTGGCAAGAAGGCGCAAGGGCAATGACACTGCAATGGCTTCAAAGGCATCAGTGTTTAA
>JBGTJG010000362.1:0-3520 GCA_041745235.1 Ferruginibacter sp.
TTATCCTCCTTTCAGCAGAATGGTTGTAATAACCTTAAAGCATAAGGATAAAGAAATTGTGGAAGCTTCTGCTAACAAGCTTGCTTCATTTATTGCTCAGGATCTGAAAGATTTTATTACGGGGCCTGCCGCGCCTATTGTAAGTAGGTTGCGCAACCAATACCTGATGGAGATCATGATAAAATTGCCGAAGGAATCGGGAATGAGCGGTGTTTATCGAAAGGTGATCAGAAATCATATTAACTTGATGTCAGCTGAAAAGAGTTTTAAAAGTGTAACGGTTATCACTGATGTAGATCCGATGTAGTTTTTTTAAACTCGTCAGCTGTTGTAGACTCTGCCTGCCGGCAGGCAGGCCTGACGGAGGTTTGGACGAACTTAAATTTGTTTTATAATTTACAGGATGATATTTCAGGAAAACTATTCGTTGAAGCATTTGAATACATTCGGTATCGAGGTATCGGCAAAATATTTCAGTCGCTTTTTAAATGTTGATGAACTTGCAGAGCGCTTCGAACAACTTTCAACCTTTAACCTTCAACCTTCAACTCTTATTCTGGGCGGCGGAAGCAATATTCTTTTTACAGATAATTATAACGGCCTTGTATTAAAAAATGAGATAGTCGGCATTGAAAAAATTAAAGAAGACGCAAACCATGTGTATGTGCGGGCGGGTGCCGGAGTAGGCTGGCATGAGTTTGTTTTATATTGTATTGAGTACGACCTGGCAGGCGCAGAGAACCTTTCCCTGATACCGGGCAGTGTAGGGGCATCTCCCATGCAGAATATCGGTGCATACGGTGCAGAAGTAAAAGATATTTTTTACGAGTTGGAGGCGTACAGTATACAGAATAGTAAAACGTTTACATTTTCCAAGGAAGATTGTGAATTCGGTTACCGCGAAAGTGTTTTTAAAAATAAATACAAAGGAGATTTTATCATTACCTCTGTCACTTATCGGCTTACTAAAGTACCTGTTTTTAATACCTCATACGGTGCCATAGAAACTGAATTACAAAAGGCAGGAATCCGGGAACTAAGCATCAAGGCAATCTCAGATGCAGTAATCAATATTCGCAGAAGTAAGTTGCCTGATCCTTCAGTTATCGGTAATGCCGGCAGTTTTTTTAAAAATCCTACAATCGATATCACAAAGTTTGAAATCCTGAAAAATGAATTTCCTGATATTGTAGGTTATTCTCTAACAGAAAACACAACAAAACTTGCAGCCGGATGGCTTATAGAGAGAGCAGGGTGGAAAGGTTTCAGAAAAGGTGATGCAGGTTGTCATGAAAAGCAAGCGCTGGTTTTAGTAAATTACGGCAAAGCAAAAGGAGAGGAGATATTACACCTCAGTGAAAAGATCATAGATTCTGTAAAACTTATGTTCGATGTGCAATTGCAGCGAGAGGTGAATATTGTTTAAAGGGTTTCACGCAAAGCAATAAGCAAAACAAAGGCGCAAATAATTTGCGCCTTTTGTATTTATACTTTAAACCTGTGCGTGAAGGCATCAATTAAAATCCTCTTCATTAAAATCTTCCTCCTCAAAATGTTCGCTGCTGCTCATGTTAAGCATGCTGCCCATCAGGTCTTTAAATTCTATTTTGCCGTCAATTACTTTTTTGCTGATAAGTGAATGGGCAGACAATCCGTGGAGAACGAGTTCCATCAGTAATGCTGTTTCTTTTTCAGTGAGATCCTTGTAATGCTTTTTTACCAAAGCGTGCAACCCGCTTACTGTGTAAAGCAATTGTACTTTATCCGCGTCTTTTGTTTCCGTAAATAAATTAATTGCATTTCCTTTATCAAACCATGCGGTTATGGGCTTGTAAGGATTTTCTGCTGCAGGCTCTTTCCCTTTTCTTTTCTTAAGCGTATCCGGGTCCGGAAAATATTGCTTGAATTGCGTGCGTATCGCCTTTTCCAACAGATTAAAAGACACTTGGTAAGGGCCTTCCTGCTCACCTTCATAGACCAATTCTATTTTGCCCGTGATAGATGGAATAATTCCGGAAAGGTCACTGAGCCATACCTGAGTCTTTGTTTCCTCATTTATTATTGCCCGTCTCTCAGCTGCGCTCACTGCATTTTCATATGCTGCAATGGTAAGCCTGGCACTTACGCCGCTTTTCTTATCTACGAATTCACTTTCCCGTGCTTCAAATGCAACCTGTTCTATCAAGCGTTTTATAAGATCACTTACTTCTACTCTTTCTTTCTGTTCTTTATTAATCTCAGCTTCCTGTTCTGTGATCAATAAGGCAGTTTCCAACGTCTTGGGATAATGCGTGAGTATCTGGCTTTCTATCCTGTCCTTCAAAGGTGTTACGATGCTGCCCCTGTTAGTATAATCTTCGGGGTTGGCTGTGAATACAAAAAGCACATCAAGCGGCAGGCGAAGCTTAAAACCGCGAATTTGCAGATCGCCTTCTTCTAAAATATTAAAGAGAGATACTTGTATACGAGCCTGCAGATCGGGCAATTCATTTATTACAAAAATGCAGCGATTGCTGCGGGGGATGATCCCGTAATGTAAAACACGCTCATCTGCAAAATCCAATTTCAAGTTTGCAGCCTTTATCGGATCAATATCACCGATCAGATCAGCTACACTCACATCCGGCGTCGCCAACTTTTCACCGTATCGCTTGCTGCGGTGCAACCAGTCGATAGGAGTGTTGTCACCTTTTTCTTCAATGAGGTCTGTAGCAAATTTTGAAACGGGTTGTAAAGGATCATCATTGATCTCACTGCCTTTTACGAAAGGAATATACTCATCCAGCAACTCGGTCATTTGCCTGGCCATTCTGGTTTTTGCCTGGCCCCGCAAACCAAGAAAAAGAATATTATGCCTGCTCAGTAATGCCCTTTCTGTATCAGGTATTACGGAATCTTCGTAGCCAAGAATACCGGGGAAAGCATTTTCTTTTCCCTTAATTTTTTTGATAAGATTTTCCCTGATCTCATCTTTTATAGATCTGGAGATGTAACCGCTTTTTTTAAGTTCTCCGAGTGTACCAATGTTTTGTTTATTCATAAAATATTTCCTGTCTGAAGTGTATTAAAATTAATGGTGATCAAAAGTCAGTAAACAGTTTTCCTTTTTCCACTTTCAAAATCCTTAAATATGAATGCCCCCAACCTGTCTAAGGATGCAAAGAAAGCCTTACCGTTATTTGTTTCTGTAAATTCCTGTACGAATTTCTGCAGGTACGGATCGCTCGCTATCATAAAAGTAGTGATGGGTATTTTAAGCTTCTTACATTGTGTTGCTAAACTCATACACCTGGTCAGAATTTTTCGGTCTATACCAAAACTGTTCTTATAATATTGTTTGCCAACCTTGAGGCATGTAGGCTTACCGTCGGTTATCATGAAAATTTGTTTGTTGGGATTTCGCCTGCGACGTAAAATATCCATAGCAAGTTCCAATCCCGCAACTGTATTGGTATGATAAGGGCCCACCTGCAAATAAGGCAGGTCTTTCACTTCTATAGGCCATGCATCATTTCCGAAA
>JBGTJG010000363.1:0-8349 GCA_041745235.1 Ferruginibacter sp.
AACGGATACAGCTTTTCTTTCTGCTGCGTCACTTGCTTCAGCATATACACCATACAGTAATGAAAAACCGGGCATTAAAAATTACGGGTTTGGCTGGAGGATGAATTTGTATGATAACGGAAAAAAGATCATTTTCCACACCGGCTGGTGGCATGGAAATACTGCCATTCTGATAAGGCTTTTAGACACAGATGCCACTATTATAGTAATGAGCAACCGATATACAAGAGCTGTATTTCAGGCAAAATATCTTGTCAATTTGTTTGATCATTATTTTGATGCGGATGTTATAGATCCTGATACAATAGTACCTGAAACAATCCCCGAAGTTTTTCCTGCACTCACTAAAGAAGAAATCAGAGATGCAAAAAAGATGAAGAAAGGCCTTAGCACTGCTGCAGATTCTGTAAAATCTAAAAGAAGTAAAGGAAAAGCGGATGATCAAAATATTAAGGAACCTGATGAAGAAAATAACTGAGTATTGAATTCAATCCCGGACCTTTTAAGCTTATTTTCTTTTTGATGCTTTTAGCAAAAAAACATCTAAACACATATTCAGTTTTATTTTCCACAGCGATAGCTGCGATTACGGCGGACGCAGCGTATTACTCTTTCCTTCTCTTTTCCTCTTTCCTCTCTCAGCTAATACCTACCCAAAGAAGAAATAACACAAAGCAATACTCGTCAATATTCCTACCAGATCAGCCAACAGCATAGCTCCTACCGCATATCTTGTATTCTTTACACCTACCGCGCCGAAGTAAACAGCAATTACATAAAATGTAGTATCTGAAGAACCCTGCAGTACGCACGATAACCTGCCGGCAAAAGAATCTACACCGTAAGTTTTCATAGTATCCACCATCATACCTCTCGCTGCACCGCCGCTGAAGGGTTTTACGAGAGCAGTTGGCAGGCCATCCACAAATCTGGTATCACTGCCCATGGCGGCAAACAAATATTTCATGCCATTAATGATCGCATCGAAAGTGCCGCTTGTGCGTAACAGGCTTATAGCCACAAGCATTCCTACCAAATAAGGAATGATCCGTACCGCTGTTTCAAATCCTCCTTTTGCCCCGGAAATAAATGCATCAAATATGTCTATCTTTTTATAAATCCCGCCGAGGACTATCGCTAAAAATATAAGAAGAATAAGGCCATTGCTTAATATTCCCGAAAAATATTGCACGCCTTCTGTATCCAAAGATTTTAA
The DNA here is from genome assembly GCA_041745235.1 of Ferruginibacter sp. GTDB lineage: Bacteria > Bacteroidota > Bacteroidia > Chitinophagales > Chitinophagaceae > Ferruginibacter. The sequence goes on from JBGTJG010000363.1 coordinate 1,217, forward strand.
ATAGACGATAAGCATAGCAATAACTGCGGAGATACCCAGTATCCATAAAAGAATTGTCGGCTGCAATACATTTATTTTTTGTTTAAAGGAAACAATCAGCATAGCCGCTATAGTAGCTACAAAAGTTGCGATCATGCAGGGAATAAAAATATCTAACGGATTTGCCGCTTTTGCAGATGCACGCAGGGCAATAATACTTACAGGTATCAGTGTGAGACCGCTGGCATGCAGACAAAGGAACATTAGCTGGGCATTGCTGGCTCTCTCCTTATCCGGGTTTATTTCCTGCAGGCTTTCCATTGCTTTTATCCCGAAGGGAGTTGCTGCATTATCCAGTCCAAGTAAATTGGCAGAAAAATTCATCATCATGTGCCCAACTGCAGGGTGGCCTTTGGGAACTTCCGGGAATATTTTTGAGAAGAAAGGGCCGATGATCCTGCTCAGCAAATTTATCCCTCCTGCCCGCTCTGCAATAGCGAGAAAACCCATAAACAATGCGAGTATACCTATAAGCCCTATGCTGAGGTTTACCGCTGTTTTACAAGTTTCTATTACGCCGTCGCCGCCTTGTAATCTATAAGTAAGGTATTTTCCACCACCGCTTTTAATGGTACTTGCACCTGCGGCTGTATAAATTTTATTGCTGTCTATAGCCCTCAGAGTGGCATTGTTTACCGTTGCAGAATCAAGCGTGCTGATCCGTACCGTGTCGCCCGATTTTCCGCTCACCATATTGGAGAAAATGCTGCGATTCCCTTCCGGGAAAACGAAACATTTTACACAGGCTACGCCGATGGCAATGATGATAAATGCGGACCAGATGCGACTGAGAGCCATGAAGATTTAAGATTTTAGATGTGAGATTTAAGATTTGCTCTCAAGGATTTTAAAAATATTTCTGATCGGGAAATTAATATAATAAACTGAATAAAACCCCGTCAGCTCGGGAACACCCCGTCAACGGTTGAAAACCCTGACGGCGGTTATTAACTTATTAATTTAAACCGCCAACGGGGCTAAAAGCCGCCGTCAGGGTGTTGTTCTACCCGAACTCAAACCTTACCTTTGCAGCCGCTTTGAATAAACGTGTTCAATGATCAATCTTGAAACACATAACAATATAAACATCTAACAATAACCCCATGGCACTTAAAGCCGGCATAGTAGGACTACCCAATGTAGGAAAATCAACGCTGTTTAATGCAGTAAGCAGCAGCGCAAAAGCTCAGGCAAGCAATTACCGTTTTTGTACTATTGAGCCAAATACAGGTCTCGTAAGTGTTCCTGATCCGCGAATAGACAAGCTTGCAGAGTTGGTAAAACCGGATCGTACGGTTCCTACACAAATTGAGATCGTTGATATTGCAGGTCTGGTACGCGGCGCAAGCAAAGGCGAAGGCCTTGGAAATAAATTCCTAGCTAATATTCGTGAAGTGGATGCGATCATACAGGTGATCCGGTGTTTTGAAGACGATAATATACTTCGTGATGAAGGGCCCATTAATCCCGTTGGAGATAAAGAAATTATAGAGACTGAGCTGCAGCTGAAAGACTTGGAAAGTGTAGATAAGAAACTGCAGCGCTCTGAGAAACTTGCAAAAACAGATACAAAAGCAAAACTTGAGGTAGCCATTTTGCAAAAATGTAAACTGCATCTTGAACAGGGAAAAAACATTGTCTCCCTGGATCTGAGCAAGGAAGATAAAACTGCTATTGCAGATCTGTTTCTGCTTACTGATAAGCCTGTTTTATATGTGGCTAATGTAGATGAAGCATCTATGCATACCGGTAATAAATATTCTGAGGCATTGATTGAAGCAGTGAAAAATGAAGGAAACGAAGTGATCGTGATGACCAATGCTGTAGAAGCACAGATAGCAGAGTTTGAAGATGCCGACGACAAAGCGATGTTCATGCAGGAATATAAAATGACTGAACCTGCATTGGACCGTCTGATTCATACTACTTTCAAACTACTGAATCTCTCCACTTATTTTACCGCGGGTGTGCAGGAAGTACGTGCATGGACAATACACAAAGGATGGAAAGCTCCGCAGGCTGCGAGTGTTATACATACAGATTTTGAAAAAGGATTTATTAAAGCTGAGGTAATTGCATATGATGATTACATAAGCTTAGGGTCTGAAGCCGCATGCAGAGAAGCCGGGAAACTGCGTATTGAAGGAAAGGAATATTTAGTGCAGGACGGGGATGTGATGCACTTCAGGTTTAATGTGTAACCGGTTTTTTGGCTTTCATCACACCTGCAAATATTTTAATTTTAAGATCGTTCTCTTCAGGCACTTTAGGGCAGGAAAATCCCGAAGAATAGGCGCAATAAGGATTGTATGCCCTATTGAAATCTAAAAATATTTTATTTCCTGCGGGTATCTTCAAATCAATATACCTCCCACCGCCGTAGGTTTCTTCCCCATTAGTAGAATCTGTAAATGGCAGAAAAAGATAATCTTCATATCCCGGAACTTTCATCAGATCCGGTGATTGATAAACAGTAAGGGAGCATTGTTTTCCTTTAAGCATAAAATGCAGTTCCCCGTATTTTCTTTGCACACTTATTCTGTCATTCGAGGTTTTAAAACCAACTTCCGGTTGTTCCTTATTCAAAACCAATGTTGCTTCAGTTGCATAGGATGTATCTGCAGGAAAAAACTCATGCCCCTGAAAGCGTATCAAATCTTCCTGAGCAAGTGGGCTGGTTGCCCTTTCTTTATATTCTTTGTTTAAATGCTGTTGCCAGTTGCTTATTTCTGATAAAACATCCGCAGATGGCTTTTGTGCATAAAGTCTCGGGCTGAATAACAAACACACAAGAACGGATAAAATACAAATTTTCATTTAGGATATTTGATAAGGCTAAAAACAGATTTAATGCTTCAGCTCTTCCACCGGCAAAAGCTTAAAGCTTTTAGCCACAAAACGGTTATCCACTATATTGCCGTTTACCTCTGCTTTGCGTATGGCGTTGCAAAATCCGTTTTCACTGTGTGCATCACCATGCTTGTCTATAGCAGTACCATCTACAAAATATGCTTTCCCGTCAAGTCTTACTGCTAATTGGCAGCCTGTCCCTACCATACCAAACTTACATTCGCCGCAGGATGCTTCTACTGTTTGTATTTTCGAAGAAGAAGCTGTAGCCGAAGGCTTAACATCATCAACCTGTGCATTAGCGGCAGTTACTGTGCAAATCATCAGAATGAGGGAAAATAATAATTTCATAAGGTTATTTTTAAGAAACGAATTTAAATTAAATTTGATTATGAATTTCGCCCGTGCCTTTACTTTTTTTCTCTTCTACTCTTGTCTTACGTTGACTTCTGCTGCGCAATCGAGTAATCCGCAGGATAATTTAATTTATTACACCACGATAGTTACACAAATAAAGGATGCAACGCCGAAAATGATGAGCTTATGGGGCCAATTGCAACAAAGCCTGATGACAGCAGGCGGAAATAAACATCAGCAGCTTGACAGAGTCACCATTCAGAGTTTGAAAAATGCATCTTCCGAAAATATCAATGATCTGAATAAGAAGATCAGGACAGTAAATGCCCTGCATGAAACGGATACTGACCTTAACGTGAAGCAATCGGTGCTGACATTATTTACAGAAGCAATGTCTATTCAGGAAAGCGCAATGCCTGTCATACTTTCATTGATGGAAACAGGATTAGCGAAAATAAACCCGCAGCAAACCACTACTCTCAAATCTTTCCTTTCAAAAGGACAGGAACTCCGGCAAAAATCAAGAGTCATTGAAAATCTTCTCTCAGACTATAGGGTCAAACACAATATTTCCCCGCAGGATCTTGCGAAGTTCGGTTTATAATTCCCGATGCCGGCTCTTGCAAGTCCGATGTTACAGCATTAAATTCCACCAAATTAAATTCGCCTGAAATTTATGGATAACATCCCTTTTAGCATCATAGATTGGAAAGATATTCCAATAACAGAACACACCGGCGAAACGGGCACATCATTTTGGAAAACTAAACAATATGGTAGCTTGCGTATCAGAATGATAGATTATGATGCCGGCTATCTTGCAGATCATTTGTGTCAGAAAGGCCACATCGTTCATTGTTTATCCGGCAGCTTTATACAGAATTGCAAGGTGGCAATTCTTATACGCTTACGGTAGGAATGTCGTATGTTTTTTCTTATGATGTAAGTACTCATCGATCATTTTCAGTAAGGGGCGTTAACTTGCTGATCATTGACGGTGATTTCTTAAAATAATCGATCTCCTTTAAATAGGAAAACAGGGCTAAAGAAGATGGAAAACATTTATCCGGAAATTGTAAAACAAAAGTCTGATGAAGAGTTGCTGACAATGGTTTATCATGACAGGCAATGGGAACAGGATATTCTTATAGAAGCAGAAGCGGAATTACAAAGAAGAAATATTTTACCTGAAGAAATAAGGTTGCGGAAAGCGGCACTTATTGAAAGAGAAGATGCACTTCTTTCTGAAGGCAGGGAATCTGAGTGGGCAGGGCGTGTGCTGGGATGGGTAGGGATATTCGGATTGTTGGGAATAATTATCGGCTATCACCATACATTCGCAAAGGTGAATAGCAAATATACCGGGAAGGAATATTTTAAGTATAATGATGAGTCCAGAGAGAACGGAAGATATACTTTTTATGTAGCGTTAATCCTGCATTCGCTCTTTATCTTTAATAAGTTAATGATCTTTGTGCGAGACAGGTAGTAGGGCAATTTTCTTTGCCTGTTCAAAAAATACGAAGAATTTTATCAAACTTAATTCGATTCATTTTAAAGTATAAGGGCTTTTGCTTGTGTAATATCTCACTTCAGAAATTTATCAAACCAATCTGTAAACATCTTTTCTTCAGCTTCATTCTTCGGCCATCCGTGCCCGCCACCCGGTTTTATGACCAGCTCATGAATAACGCCGGCTGCTTTTAATCTCTGTGTGAGGATTTGCGATTGCTGTAACGGCACTACCGGATCAGCATCTCCGTGCAGTAAAAATATCGGGGGATCATCTAAACTCACATGATTTACGGGAGACATTAATTTTCCTATCTGCAGATTGGCTTCTGATCCGGGGATGTGCTCATACATACCTGTGCTGTCACTTAATATCTTAAAATCAAATGCTCCGGCAACTCTTGCCCGTTTTATCGCCTCTCGGTCTATTCCTGTATTTGTCTTACCCCAGTTGAGAAAATCAGTTGGAGGAAAAAATACCGCGGCAGCCTGCACTCTTGATGATACACGATCGACAGGATCTTTTGCACCTGCATTTATACTGTCAGTCGCTAATGCCGTCATGAGCGATAAATGGCCGCCTGAAGATGAGCCGGTTATGCCGATGTGATTCGGGCTTATTCCATAAGACGCAGCATTAAACCTTATAAACCGTACGGCTCTTTTTAAATCTTTTACTTCATCTGAAATATCATAACGGGGCTGCGAGCCGTGCATTACTAGAAAGACTGTATAACCGGCATTTACAAAATGCTGTGCACGTCTTGTAAAACCCGGTATCTGACTGTAACCGGAAACCCAATTGCCGCTTACAACACTGATCACTGCTCTACCCTTTGTGTTTTGGACCGGAGTAAATTTCAGCATGGTCAGTGACATGCCGTCTTTGCGGCCATAGATAATTTCTTCAGATTTATATGCTGCGGTATCCTGTGCAGCGGATGCCAAAAATGTTATTACACAAAAAACTATAAGAACGATCTTCATAAAGCGAGTTTATATTTTATAAAAAAACGGCTTCTTATAAAGAAGCCGTTTGAAAAATTATTTATTTATAGTGGTCGCAGAACCTGGTCAATGTAATGTAATACCCCATTGGTATAATGCTGATCAGTTTTACCTAAATACAATATAGGCACTGCAGGTGGCGTAGCTCCGTAAGACGCCCTGCTGTCCGGTGTAGGATTAAGTATCAGATTAGATGCAGTTGTATTTGCAAAACCTTTTACTGTAGCGGAACTTACAAACGGCCCGGCAAATGTTGCCATTAATGTTATCGGGGGATATGTAATCCCAATAGAATCAGCACTGCTCAGTAAAGTTAAATGAGTGGTAGCGGTGGTAGGAAAGTTCACTGTAAACGCACGGCCGGGTCTTTTCCTTTGAACAGTTGGCGAAAGAGTTGTACTCCTGTCATCAAATATATGATACACCACTATTCCTTTTGCCAGCTGGGTTGAGAAAGAGGGCCCACCGATGAAACCAACGAAAACCGCATCAGGTGCTCCCACAGGAATAGCACCGCCGGTTGCTGCACTGATAGTTTGCTTCATGGCTATATTAGTAGGTGTAAAAACGGTTAAATTGGTACCTATGCTGCTCATTAAGCTCACCAGGTTGTTTGGTGTAGATGTAGGCGGTGCTGTTACCGTTCCGCTGTCAGCTCTAAGCACCGCTGCACGGAAAATAGTTAAAAGTGTATCTGTGTTTATTCTTTCCCACACAGCTCTCTGCGGAGGAGCAAGCAAAGCTGCAGTATGATGAATAACACCGTTTCCCGCAATAATATTCGGCGTAACAATAGGAATATTATTTACATAGTTACCGTTCAATACGGAGGGAAAAACATCCAATCTCAAAAATGCACTTAAAGTAGGGGCAGGATTGAGCAATGTAGGTAAAGGCAAATTAGGAAAAACAGCAGGAATAGCAGTTGTAGGAAAAAATCCGGGAACAATTGCATAGCTACCGATTGCTGCAGCAGAAGCCGCAGGAAGGGTATTAAGGATAAATGCAGAAACAACAGCATTGCTGGCAGTTGCAGAAACTGCTCCGCCGGAGACAGCGTTGATGTAAGCTTTTACTGCATTACTATCGGGAACATAAATCGTAAAGGTATTTGCCCGTGTATTGATTACAGGCAACAACCCGCCCCTTTGCAGTATTTTGTAAAACAATGTATCTCGGGGTATTGTTAGAATAGTATCCCCGAGCGTGCGTGTGGTTGTAAGCGCAGGTAATGGTATATCAGGGAATTGTTCTACATCTTTATTGCAAGCGGTTAAAAAGATAACAGCTGCAGCGAATATGATCGGAAGCTGAATTATTTTATTTTTGAATGATATCATGATCTGAATTTTTTTATTAATAATTGT
>JBGTJG010000364.1:0-2657 GCA_041745235.1 Ferruginibacter sp.
GTTCCTTTTTCATTATTGTTTTTGCCAGATACAGCCTTGCATCTTACCACTACACTAACAACAATAACCTTAACTTCGCGAAAAATTTTTATACATGATGACATTTGAAGGGTTGGGGATCAATGAGAAACTGATTCAGGCAACCGATGAGTTGGGCTTTGTGAACCCAACGCCCATACAGGAAAAGGCAATACCTGTATTACTAAGCGGTACAAAAGATTTTGTTGGATTGGCTCAGACCGGTACCGGCAAAACTGCTGCTTTTGGGTTACCATTATTACAGTTAATTGATGTTCAGAATAAATTTCCACAGGCGCTTGTAGTATGCCCAACCCGCGAGTTGTGTATGCAGATTGTAAAAGATATTGAGCAGTATAAGAAGTATTTAAAAGGTATGAATGTAGTGGCTGTATATGGCGGCGCCAGCATTTCTACCCAGATACGCGACCTAAGAAGAGGTGTTCAAATAGTAGTTGCAACACCTGGAAGGTTGATTGATTTGATTGAAAGAAAAGCAATTGACCTTGTTCAGATAAAATATGTGGTATTAGACGAGGCTGACGAAATGCTTAATATGGGTTTTAGAGATGATATTGAATTTATTTTAAAAAATACCCCAAACCGCGAAAGTACCTGGTTATTCAGTGCTACAATGCCACCAGAAGTAAGACAGGTAAGCAAGCGATATATGACTACTCCGGTGGAGGTTACAGTAGGCAAAGCAAACACCGGTAATGTAAATATTGATCACCAGTTTTATGTTACTTCTGCACAAAACCGCTACGAAACTTTAAAAAGAATTATAGATTTTAACCCCGGTATTTATGGTATCGTTTTTACCCGTACTAAATTAGATGCCCAGGATATAGCAGAAAAATTAACCCGTGAAGGATATGATATAGATGCCTTACATGGAGATCTTACCCAGGGCCAGCGTGATAAGGTAATGGGTCAATTCAGGGATAAAACGTTGCAGCTTTTAATTGCCACTGATGTGGCTGCAAGGGGTATTGATGTATCAGGTATTACGCACGTTATCAATTATGAATTGCCGGATGATGTAGAAGTATACACGCACCGCAGCGGTCGTACAGGGCGTGCAGGTAAGCATGGGATTTGTTTATCAATCGTCCATTCTCGCGAAACTTTTAAGCTTCGCCAGATAGAAAAAATGATACAGCAGCCTTTCCACAAGTTGGATATCCCAAGTGGAAAAGATGTTTGCCGTAAGCAGTTTTTCTTCTTTATGGATAAATTACTGAATACCGACATTAGCCATGGAGATTACGAAACCTATGTGCCGATGCTGGAGGAAAAATTTGCAGACGTAACAAAGGAAGATATTCTGAAACGCGTAGCTGCGATGGAATTTGATCGTTTTCTGAAGTACTATGAGAATTCTGAAGATTTGAATACACGTGAAGCAAGTCGTCAACCAAGGGAAATGCGTTCACGGACAGACAGTCGTGACCAGGGTCGAGGTGGTATTCGCGATACCCGTGGAAGAGAGTTTAGCGGCGGTGGCGACTTTCAAAGATTATTTGTAAATCTTGGAACAAAAGATGGTTTCTATAAAGCAAGTTTTCTCCAGTTTATTTTGGATATGAGCGATCTGAATAAAGAGGTGCTTGGACGAATTGATATGAAGGAAATGAACAGTTGGGTAGAAATAGATAAGGGTGCTGCTCAAAAGATGATCAAGGCTTTAGACGGCAAACCATTTAAGGGAAGAAGGATACGTATGAATGATGCAAAAAGCAGGGGATAACACCTTGAGGAATTGATATTGAATTAGCAGTTGAGAGTTTCATAGATACTTTTAATTGCTAATTTTTTTTTACTTATAGTTGAAATGTGATGATAGAAATAGAAACTTTTAAATTGAATGATATCAATAAAGTGATCAGCAAAAAGCCGCTTATTATTTCAGGGCCTTGTAGTGCTGAAACTGAAGAGCAGGTAATAGCTACTGCTACAAGATTGAAAGCGACAGGAAAAGTGGATGTGCTTCGTGCTGGCATTTGGAAACCCCGCACACGACCCGGAAGTTTTGAAGGTGTAGGGGTAAAAGGATTACCCTGGTTACACGAGGCCAAACAAATTACCGGGCTTCCAACGGCGGTGGAAGTTGCAACCGGAAAGCAGGTCGAAGAAGCTTTGAAGTATGGAGTTGATATTTTATGGATAGGAGCACGAACAACAGTTAATCCCTTTAGTGTACAGGAAGTAGCTGATGCACTGCAAAACGTACAAGTTCCGGTTTTTATTAAAAATCCAATCAATGCAGATTTGGAATTATGGAGTGGGGCAGTAGAAAGAGTTTCAAAAGCCGGTATTACAAAGATTGGACTCATTCATCGGGGGTTTTCTTCGTATGGTAATACGGAATACCGCAATGCTCCTATGTGGCACTTAGCCATTGATATGAAGCTTCGGTATCCATCTTTATTAATGATTAATGATCCCAGCCACATATGTGGCAACAGGCACATGCTGCAGGCTGTAGCTCAAAAAGCAATTGACCTTGATTTTGATGGATTAATGATAGAAAGTCATATTGATCCTGACAATGCATGGAGCGATGCCAAACAGCAAATTACGCCTGGGCAGATTAAGGAAATGATTAATGCTATCCATTGGAGAAAAGATGATGTAAA
>JBGTJG010000365.1:0-2948 GCA_041745235.1 Ferruginibacter sp.
GCTTTGAATCCGCTAACTCAGAACAAGACAAACATAGTAGCAGAAGTTTTTAATTTGTGCTTTTTATAATAAATTTCAAACCTTCCCAAATATGTGCACCCAAAGTATAACTAAATAGTATTGCACTAATTAATAGCAGGATTAAAATTGTCAAGCGGATGTATTTTTTTGATGAAGAGAGTCTTCCAAAAATCTCCCAAAAGATTTCTTTTTCGGCAACATTAGTCATTTCTATGTCAACATTATTTGCAATAATTATGGGCAATCCAAGGGCATAAGTTTTTTCTTGGTACAGAAAATAGGCGACAGTTTGATTTTTTTCAACTACTATTTCGTTTTTTTCAATTTTTTTTTCACTTTCCCTTAGATATCCTTTAGTATTAAGTCTGGAGAAGAATTTATCAATTTCATTCTTGTCATTAAACACTTTTTGGGATTCCCAAATAATCCATCTTGGAGAGTATAAATGTTTTAAATAATCTGCAAACGAAGAATATGTTTTAATAAAGGCGGGGCAAAAGAATTGATACAAAAAAAGCCCAATGACAAAGCTTAATGAAGAAAGCCATAGTATCTTTAATCCAAACGGTAATTGTGGATTTTCAAAGAAATAAAATATTAAGGTGTCATTAATTTTTAATGATGGTTTAAAGGTTTCAACAATGCTTGTGGCTATTGGAACTAATGCAAACCAAGTTACTAAGTACTTTAATATAGTTATATTAAAAAAAGATCTATACCACTGCCAGTGGGTTTTGGAATTTTTAAGTAGCTCCGTGATTTTGTTTTCAGACTTCATGTAATATTTTTTTTCTAACATTATTGTCCCATGTAAAAATACGCAAGCCATTTTTATCTCTTTTGCCCGAGTATTGAACCCCGTAAAATTTAGTAGGATTAAAAGCAGAGTTCAAATTTTCCCACCTATCTAAAATATAATCATTGATTGTATTGTGATCTTCTTTTTTAACTATTCTAGATTCTGAATTTAAAAATTTATCAATGGAACCTTTTGGATGCCATTCGTCAGCAATAAGTTCAAATCTAATTTCGTTTCCATTAGATTTTTTGATTGCATTTGCAATTTGAAATTTGTTCCAATTTTCAAAACCTGCAAATTGGTCCACGCCACTACAACAACAATCAAAGTCGGATAAATATTGAATATCATTGTCAGCTGATCCAAAGGTAATTCCGTACTTTTTTAGTTCATTTTTTACAATTAATGCATTTTTAATTTTGAAATCCGGAGGAAGAACCATCTCACGCCCATCTCGTGATGCGTTGTTATCAGAATAAAATTTCTTAATGTCAAAATTTAAGTTTTTTGAGAGCTTTTGCCATAATAAACTATTGTTTTCTACAGGAAGCTTAAGATGTTCAAATCCTAAATGTCTTATTCCAACACTCGCAATCTTTTTAATAAATTCTTCTGGTTGCTCACTGACATTTGGTATGAATGGTTGCCATCTTGCAGTGGTCTTGATTAAATGTTTCGAGAGAACTTCAATTGTTTTCAGAATCTCCGATGGGGCATAGGAATATGGTTCGACAAGTTGGCCAATTTTATCGTTTAAAGTTGAAAAAGAGAATTGGACAACAATATTTGGATTTTGTCTTAATTCATTTAAATAGACTGGTGTAGATAATAAAGTTGATTTGGTACTGATTACAACAGGGAAATCTAATGATCCCAAATATCTCAGAATGCTTAATGAAACTTTTTCTCTCTTTTCAAGTGGTTGAAATGGGTCACTCATGCCTCCAAAATGGATAGGTGTTTTATTCCTTATTAATTCACCAACTATACCTGTAGTTAATTCTGGTGAATCAATTGCATTCTTTATTTTTTTTATTATAAGATTTGGATCGGCAATTCTTACTTTGGTTGTGTTTGCATTCCCACCTCTTAGTCTAGCAAAACAATAAGTACAGCTTAACGCACATCCAGCATAAGTGTCAAGCCTTAAGGGTAAACCACAGAAACTGAACTGGCTCGTTATTCCCAGAGGTGTACTATAATTTCTATCCATAACCTTCTAGCGTAATTTTGGATTTCCTTTTGCCTTCCTGCTGCAAATCATAAATATACTCATGTTTTATTTTGATTTAACAATTTTCGATCTAATTACTTATTTCATAAAGTGTACATCTTATTTGGCTTAAAGATTTTCAAGCTCTTCCGCCCAAGGGCTGCGGTGGACTGAGCGATGTGCCCCGCTTCTTTGGGCGGGGTACGGAACAGCGAAGGAGACCGAACTGAAGCTGATCAGGGAACCACTGCCCACAGCCCCAAATCCTTAACGATTCACACACCCTTTGCTCGTAAAAAAACGCTAGTTTTGCACCTCAAAATAAAGCGGCGGCTACTCAATGAAGAACATCAGGAATTTTTGCATCATTGCACATATAGATCACGGGAAAAGTACCCTCGCAGACAGGCTGCTGCAAAGCACCGGCACCGTAAGCGAACGGGATATGCATGCCCAGGTATTGGATGATATGGACCTGGAGCGGGAAAAAGGCATCACCATAAAAAGCCATGCCATACAGATCAATTACCCTTTTAAAGGCGAGCAATATACCCTGAACCTGATAGACACGCCCGGCCACGTAGATTTCAGCTATGAAGTGAGCCGTGCCCTAGCCGCCTGCGAAGGCGCCCTGCTGCTCGTAGATGCTACACAGGGCATACAGGCGCAAACGATAAGCAACCTTTACCTCGCCATAGACAATGACCTGGAGATAATACCGGTGATAAATAAAATAGACATGGACGGCGCCATGATACCGGAAGTGATGGACCAGATCATAGAACTGATCGGTTGCAAGGAGGAAGATATTTTACTGGCATCGGGCAAAACGGGTATAGGTATAGAAGAAATTTTATCTGCGATCATTACCCGCATACCCGCCCCCAAAGGTGACCCGGATGCACCGTTGCAGGC
>JBGTJG010000366.1:0-3384 GCA_041745235.1 Ferruginibacter sp.
TGTTGTAAAAATAATAAAATGATCCGTAAATCCTAATTTATTTCAAAATTCCTTTAGATAATAAACAATTCCTGTACCTTTTTTTGAGGAACGGTGCCAATTAACTTAAATCTGCAAGTTTTGTGTTAATTTTTTCAAAATCAGGAACGTCACCCGCGTTTTCTAATATTTCTGAATACTGAATTACACCTCTTTTATCGATAATAAACGCAGATCGTTTGCTCACGCCCTTCATCATCATATCTGTAAATGTATCATACAGGCTGCCATAGGCTGCAGATACATCTTTATTAAAATCGCTGAGCAGGGGGAAATTGAATCCCTGTTCTTCCTTGTACTTAGCTAAAGTAAAAACTGAATCTATGGAAAGGCCGAAAACCTGCGCATCTTCATTGCTGTAACGAGAAATATCATCCCTTACACCGCAAAGTTCTGCAGTACAGGTGCTTGTAAATGCTACCGGGAAAAATAAAAGGAGCACATTTTTCTTCCCCTGAAAATCGCTTAGGGTTACTTTCTTCTTTTCAGAATCATACAAAGTGAAATCGGGTGCTTGCTCAGATAGGGTTATAGACATAAAAGGAATTACGTAAGGTGGATATGTGCGGTTTTATTTTTTATCATCGGTTTCTTTGTCTCCTTCATTTATGATCTTTTCTTTTTCAGTTTCTGCATTCGCTACTACTTCGCCTGCAATTTTCTTCGCATCTGCAACAACCTCTTTTTCTTTTTCCGCGTCCTGCAGGGTATCTCCTTTGGTCGAAACTTCTACCGTTTGCACTGTTTCCGCATACTTGGAAGGCAATATGGGTGAGCCAAAGGCAAGCGCCCACTGCTTTGCAAACTCCGCTCCCAAGTAAAGGATCACGGATGAATAATACACCCAAACCAGCAGAATAACAAGGGAACCAGCTGCGCCGAAAGCACTGCCCACATCTGTTTTAGAAATGTATAAAGAGATTAAAAATTTACCCCCTATAAATAATATAGCGGTTACAAAAGATGCTGTTCTTATTTGTTTCCACTTTATCTCGGCATCAGGAAGCACTTTATAAATAACAGAGAAAAGAACGGTGACAATTACCAGAGTGAGTAAAATATTAAAAATGTAAATTATTACAAAAGCTACATCCGAAAAATTTGCGGCAAGCCTGTCACTGATGCCATCTATCAGGGCCGAAACACCAAGAGTAACCAATAATAAAAAACCCAGGCTGCCGATAACACCGAAAGAAAGCAGCCTCGATTTAATAAAGTTCTTAATACCTGCACCTTTTTTTGGGCGAACTCCCCAAATGGTATTTATAGAATCCTGTATTTCTGCAAACAATGAAGTTGCTGCAATAAGCAACGCAATTATTCCCAAGGTACCCGCTAAAGTACCGGACGTAGCCTTGGAAGAAGTCTTTATCATAGACTGCACCTGCTCTGCACTGGCTGAGCCTACAAACCCTTTTATCTGTTCGTAAATAGTGCCTTCTACCGCTTCCCTGCTCAGGAAAATAGTGCAGAGAAAAAGGATCATGATAAGCAGCGGCGCCATGGAGAAAATGGTGGTGTATGCCAGTGCCGCGCTGAGCTTTAATATTTTATGCTCTCCAAAACCACTGAAGGTTTTTTTGACGACGGAGAAGATGTTTTTGCCCGTTTTTGGTTTCATAAGTAAACCACAATATGAAATAAGATGTTTGCGGAACGTGTATCTGCAGAACTCTAGCCGGAATACATTAAGGATATTTATTTTTTCACTCCGCCATCATCCCCCTCACCTCCTTAACCACATCTTCCGCATTGGGTTTTGCAAAATAATCTCCGTCACTGCCATATCCCGGCCGGTGATCTTTGCCCGTAAGCGTACGTGGCGATACGTCCAGATACCTGTAACCCTTTTGCTCCTCCATTACTTTATTGAACATATATGCTGCGGCACCGCCGGGCACATCTTCATCTACAAAAATGATCCGATTCGTTTTTTTAAGTGAGGCTACAATGCTGTGGTTGATATCGAAAGGCAATAAGGTCTGCACATCTATTACTTCGCAACTAATATCCATTTTAGCGAGTGTTTCCACTGCCTCTTCTACTATTCTTAATGTGGAGCCATAGCTTACAACCGTTACATCTGTTCCCGCTCGGAGTATTTCAGGTATACCAAACGGCACTGTGAATTCTCCCAGATTTGCCGGAACTTTTTCTTTCAATCTGTATCCGTTCAGGCATTCAATTACCAGCCCCGGGTCATTGCCCTGTAATAAAGTATTGTACATCCCGGTTGCCTGCGTCATATTACGCGGCACACATACATACATGCCACGCAGGGCATTTATGATCATACCCATCGGTGAACCACTGTGCCATATTCCTTCGAGTCGGTGGCCGCGTGTTCTTACAATTATAGGAACACTTTGCTGCCCCGCAGTTCTGAAATGCGTAGTAGCTACGTCATCACTGAGCGGCTGCAAACCAAAAAGCAAATAATCCAAATATTGAATCTCTGCAATGGGCCGCAGGCCACGTAAAGCCATCCCTATCCCCTGGCCCATGATCGTAAGCTCACGGATCCCTGTATCAAAAATTCGTTCTTTGCCGTATTTCTCCTGCAGGCCACTGAAGCCCTGGTTTACATCACCGATAAATCCAAGGTCCTCGCCGAATGCCGCTACTTTATTGTTATTTGCAAAGAGCTGATCGAAATATTTATTGAGTACTTCAAAGCCATTCACCGTTGCTGCATCATCATTATATTTTGCTGGAACTACCGGAACTTTTAAGGCTGATTTAGGCCCTTCATTATATAAATAGGCATCGTACAATTTTGCACTTTTGGTGTGCAGGGTATCATAATGTTCTTGGATTGCCCCTGCTGAAGCATGGGGCAATTCATACAACGCAGTAGCGAGGATCTTTAAAATATCGCGGCGCATTGGTTCACGGAGACTCTTCAGCTCAGCGATATATTGTCCTGATGCATCATTGTTTGATCTCTCCAAAACAGTAACTGCTTCTGCAACCATTTCCTTTAAAGGATTCAGGTAATCTTCCCAAGCCTTTTTTTTGCTCTGCTTTACAAATATTATTGCCTCTTCCTCTATGCTTTTCACTTCATCTTCTTCTGCCAATGCATTTTCCAATATCCACGCCCGCATTTGTTTGATGCAATCCCATTCCCTTTCCCATGTAAGCCTGTCGCTGTTCTTATAACGCTCGTGGCTTCCGGATGTGGAGTGTCCCTGCGGCTGTGTTATTTCTTCTATGTGAAATATAGCCGGCGTATGAGTTTCTCTTATCTTTTCAATAGCAGGCTCAAGCACTTCGCACATTCCCGCATAATCCCAGCCTTTAAGCTTATAAATATCAAAGCCGTTTGTACCTTCTGTTTTTTGA
>JBGTJG010000367.1:0-12418 GCA_041745235.1 Ferruginibacter sp.
ATAAAAATTTCACCTTTACCCAGACAACGGAGAATTACCGCAATGACAGCCTTATAAAAACGGCTACTTGGTACGAAGCAATAGTTTTTCCGTATGATTTTCGCATTTCTATCGGGGATATCAAAGACGGTAATGCGATGATCCAAAAAAAAGATTCTGTTTACAATTTCCGCAAAGGCAATTTAGTACGCCGGGCGCCAAAGGGTGAGGATCTTACATTTATGCTGGGAGGAATGTATTTTATCCCGTTTGACACCGTAAAAACCCGAATGACAAAAGAAGGTTATGATATTAGCAGAGGCCATGAAACATTGTGGAAAGGGCAGAAAACATATGTAATAGGTACAGATGTTGCGGGTGAAAAAGTAAATCAATTATGGATAGATAAGAAGAAACTGGTCGTTGTAAGATTCATTAAATATGACAAGGGTGTAAAATTTGAAGGAGTTTTTGAAAATCACATAAAGTTGGGTAAAGCGTGGTCTGAGACTTTTGTAACTTTCTACAATAATGACAAACTTTTTCAGAAAGAAAAATATTATGATACCAAAATAAATACTCAGGTTGACATGCGGCTCTTCGATCCATATAACTTTTATAAATAAATATCATGGCGAATGTTTTTGACCGTTACCGGAAAATCAGGTTACATCTACTTGAGGCTGTTCACGATCTGACGACAGAGCAATTCAATCACATTCCTGCCGGCTACAATAATAACATCATCTGGAACCTGGCGCATGTGATAGCAGCCCAGCAGGGAGTGTGTTACCTGCGTTCAGGAAGGCCACTTGTAATAGATCAGGAAATTTTTGATCATTATAAACCGGGCACAAAGCCCGTACGCTTTGTTGACAGCTCTGAAATTGATTATTTCAAATCGCTCGCACTTTCAACTATTGACAGTTTTGAGAAGGACTATCTGCAGAATGAATTTGCAGACTATAAACCATGGACCACCAGATACGGCACTGACCTGCATGATATCAACGTAGCTACAGAGTTCCTTTTCTATCATGAAGGGTTGCATTACGGCTATATTGCTGCGCTCAGGAAAAATTTCAGAAAAGATTTTTTCCGGTTGTAATTAGGTGGTTAATTCAGATATCCACAACAAGGGAACATGCTCCTAAAATTGCGGCATCACTCTCATTTAATTCACTGAACAGTAGCTGTACTTTATTTCTGAATATCGGTAAGAGATTCCGCTCCATGTGTTCTCTTACCGGTTTTAAGATCATGTCGCCCGATTTTGTAAGCCCCCCGAAAAGTATTATTGCCTGCGGCGAAGAGAACATTACAAAATTAGCAAGAGCCATCCCCAATATTTCACCGGTGTATTCGAAGATCCTGATTGCAATTTTATCACCTTTCACTGCTGCTTCATAGATTTTTTTACTGTTCATTTCTTCATCCGGAATAACCCGCAGTAAACTTTCTTCCGCACTGTCAGTTAAGAATTCCCTTGCTGTAGCCACCACACCGGTAGCACTGGCATAAACTTCCAGAGATCCTTTAAGGCCTGTGTGGTTGTGCGGTCGGCCATCGGGAATAACGATTGTGTGCCCCAGTTCGCCGGCAAACCCATCATGACCGAGTATCAATTGCCCGTTCGCTACTATCCCGCTACCCACGCCTGTTCCTAATGTGATCATGATAAAATCCTTCATGCCTTTTGCGGCACCGTAAGCCATTTCACCAAGTGCAGCTGCATTCGCATCATTGGTGAGCTTTGCCGGCAGCCCGAATTTTTCTTCAACAAGCTTTGCCAGCGGAACAGTGCCTTTCCATTTCAGATTGGGTGCATCTTCGATAGTACCTGTATAAAAATTACCGTTAGGCGCCCCGATACCTACACCTTTTACTGACACAAGATTATCTTTTCTGTAAATTTGAATACGCTCATAAATGGCATCAATCATATCCGTCACCTCGTTGTAATCATCAGTTTTAATTACATCCTGAAAAACAATTTTACCTGTACTGTCAGCAATACCGAATTTAGTATTTGTGCCGCCTACGTCTATGCCAATGGTGTGTGCGCTTCCTGATTGTTCCATTAAAAATTCTTTCAGGCAAAATAATACATATCCTGCCAAATGATCGGACAGTATTAAAAAATGATGTGAATAGTATTTATTTCAGAAAAATCTTCTTAGGTTACAAAAAAATTACCTGAAATGATTGCAGAAAATATCCATGCCCATAAAAAGGACAATTATGTCTTATCAATAACGATCATCGGTGCCTTGTTTTTTATTTTCGGGTTTATAACCTGGGCCAACAGCCAGTTGATCCCTTACCTGAAAATAGCTTGTGAACTGACAGACACACAATCGTTTTTGGTAGCTACAGCCTTCTTCGCCGCTTATTTTGTAATGGCAATACCATCTTCGATCATCCTCAATAAAATAGGATTTAAAAAAGGAATGTCTCTCGGCCTATTTGTGATGGCGATAGGGGCGCTCATATTTGTGCCTGCTGCAAATGCCAGAAGTTACTCTCTGTTTCTTCTCGGACTGTTTATCATAGGCACAGGGCTTGCACTGCTGCAAACTGCTGCCAATCCTTATGTAACCGTGCTGGGGCCAATAGAGAGTGCTGCAAAAAGAATAAGCATCATGGGCATCTGTAATAAGATTGCGGGTATCCTTGCAGTGTTTGTGCTTGGTGGGATTGTCTTAAAAGATGCTGATGCCATCAAACAAAAATTATTGGTGATAAGCCCGGCCGAAAAAGAAGCAGAGCTTAGTACACTTGCAGAGAGGGTAATCAATCCATACATCGGCATTGCAGTCGTGTTGATAGTTCTTGCAGTAATCATTTATTTCATTAACCTGCCGGAAATAAAAGAAACAGAAGATGAAAATGATACTTCACTTTCTAAAACCCGGACAAGCGTATTTCAGTTTCCTCACCTCATCTTAGGTGCATTAGCTATCTTTTTTTATGTAGGTGTAGAAGTGATCAGCTATGATACTTTTGCGGGCTTTGGAGAAAACTTGGGATATCCGTTGAGTAGCGCTTCCCAATTTGCGTCCCTTACAGGATTCGGTCTATTGATTGGTTATGTATGCGGTATACTATTTATTCCAAAAATAATATCTCAACAGAAAGCACTTGTAGCTAGTTGCTTGTTAAGCATTATACTTGTATTTGCTGCTATTTTCTTAAAAGGAGAGGCTTCAGGTAAGTGCTTTTCTTTATTTGGCTTTTCTTTGTGTATCCCTACACATCCAGCTGCTTTTTGCTTTGCCTTACTGGGTTTTTCCAATGCGTTAATGTGGCCTGCTATATGGCCCCTTGCAATAAATAAACTGGGGAGATTCACTAAGATAGGTGCGGCACTATTGATCATGGGGATTGTAGGAGGTGCCATTTTGCCGCCACTTTACGGTGTAGTCTCCGACGCAGTGGGTTCAAAACAGACCGGGTATTTTATGATGATACCGTGCTATCTTTTTATTTTATATTATGCATTGAAAGGTTATAAAGCCGGGTTAAAACAATAAGACCATGGAGATTGTACATGTAAGCGCTGAATGTTTCCCGATGGCAAAAGTGGGTGGCCTTGCAGACGTAGTGGGCGCCTTGCCGAAATACCAGCAGGCAAAAGGCCATTTTGCAAAAGTGGTTATGCCCATGCATCGTACCAAATTTCTTTATGAAAATGAATGGGAGGTAGTGCACAAGGGAAATTTTTCCATGGAGAGAATGCTCTTTGATTTTACTGTTATTAAAGAGAAAACAAACAAGCTGGGCTTTGATCTTTATTGCATAGATATTTACGGCTTGCTGGATCGGGAAAAAGTTTATGGTTATGAAGATGATTCAGAGCGATTCATGGCATTTCAGATCGCTGTTTTGGAATGGCTGAGCAGGTGGGAGCATCAGCCGGATGTGGTTCATGTGCATGATCATCATGCTGCACTTATTCCTTTTATGATCAAGGAATGTTTTGCATACAGCCATATGAGTACTATCCCTACAGTTCTAACCATTCACAATGCACAATACCAGGGATGGTTGCCATGGGAAAAAGCTGCTTACATACCCGCGTGGGATACATGGAAATGGGGGATGCTCGATTGGGATAATGTGGTAAACCCACTTGCATGCGGTATCAAAAGCGCCGACAGAGTTACTACCGTTAGTCCTGGTTACATGGAGGAACTGATGGCAGATGCAAACGGGCTTGAATTACTTTTTAAAATTGAGGCCGGCAAATGCAGCGGTATCATAAATGGAATTGATTTTGAGGTATGGGGTCCGGAAAAGGATACATGCATTTTGGATAATTACGGGGTTAAAGATGCAGAGCAGGGTAAGGCACTCAATAAGAAAAAACTCTGTAATGATTATAATCTGAATATAAAGTTACCGCTGATTGTTTTTATCGGCCGTATGGTAAATGAAAAGGCCGCGGATCTGCTGCCTGCAGCAATTAATAATGCATTGACTCAATACAAAGGCAAACTAAATTTTATGGTCTTGGGCAATGGTGATCCTGTAGTAGAGAAGGAGCTGGTAGCTATGCAGAATAAATTTGCAGGGAATTACAATGCGAGTATCACATACAACGAAAACCTGAGCCACCTGATGTATGCCGGCGCAGATTTTTTACTGATGCCAAGTAGGGTAGAGCCGTGCGGGCTCAATCAGATGTATGCAATGCGATACGGAACTGTACCCATTGTGAGAAGGACCGGTGGCCTCAGGGATACTGTACCGGATATTGATGAAAAGAACGGTTTTGGCCTTTGTTTCAATCACGCCACACTCACGGATATTGATATTTCGGTACAGCGTGCATTACAATTATTTGCAGACAAGAAAAAAATGATAGTCATCAGAAAATTAATGATGGAAAAAGACAACAGCTGGCCGGCAAGTGCGCAGAAATATTTGGATCTTTATAAAACAACATAAAAATTACCACAGAGGTAAAAGAGGCAGACTCAGAGTAGTTAAACAAATTTTTCTATGTTTTCTCTGTGTTTATCTTTGTGCCACTCTGTGGTGGAGAAACCCTTAAAAACAAACACATGCCCAAGCAAGTAGTAGCAGTAATTTTAGGCGGTGGAGCAGGTTCCAGGCTTTATCCCCTCACCGAAGCAAGAAGCAAACCCGCGGTACCTATTGCCGGTAAATACCGTTTGGTAGATATTCCCATTTCCAATTGCATAAACAGCAACATAAATAAAATGTTTGTGCTTACGCAATACAATTCGGCTTCGCTCAATAAGCATATAAAAAATACATACCAGTTCAGTGTTTTCAGCAATGGTTTTGTAGATATTCTTGCAGCAGAACAAACGCCGGATAGCCCCGGATGGTTCCAAGGCACGGCAGATGCAGTGCGCCAGTCTTTGAAGCATATAGAGAAAAATGATTTTGATTACCTGCTTGTACTCAGCGGGGATCAGCTGTACCAGATGGATTTTGCCGACATGATCTACAACCATACAAAAGCGAATGCGGATATAACGCTCGCTACCATACCCGTGGGATCCTCTGAAGCAAGAGATTTCGGCATTTTAAAAACCGACAGCAGCA
This sequence comes from Ferruginibacter sp., assembly GCA_041745235.1. Classification (GTDB taxonomy): domain Bacteria; phylum Bacteroidota; class Bacteroidia; order Chitinophagales; family Chitinophagaceae; genus Ferruginibacter. Next base: position 5,557 of record JBGTJG010000367.1, read on the forward strand.
ACAGGATCAGTTCATTCATAGAAAAGCCGGCAGCAGAGTTATTGCCCGATTGGATTAGCGATACCGGTACAGACATGCAGTACATGGGGCGGAATTATTTAGCTTCCATGGGAATTTACATCTTCAGCAGGAAAGTCATCTTTGATCTGCTGGGAACAGAAAAAAAAGAGGCTACGGATTTCGGGAAGGAGATCATTCCGGATGCTATTAAAAATTATAATGTAGTAAGTTATCAGTACGGCGGCTACTGGACGGATATCGGGAATATCGCGTCTTTTTTTGAAGCCAACCTGGCATTGACCATGGATATTCCGCCCTTCAATCTATTTGATAACAGGAAGATGATTTTCAGCAGGGCACGTATGCTGCCGCCGGCAAAAATAAGCGGCACTACGCTTACGCAAACACTGATTGCTGACGGCTGCATTATTCATGCAAAATCCATTTCTAATTCTGTTGTAGGCATCAGGAGCCGCATTGGCACAGGCAGCACTATTGAAAGTTGTTATATAATGGGTAATGATTTTTACGAGACGATAGATGAAATAGCCCATGATTTTGCACACGGTATCCCAAAAGTGGGCATAGGCGATGACTGCGAATTTAAAAATGTGATCGTAGATAAGGATTGTCGCATCGGGAACAATGTAAAGCTGATCGGTGGCAAGCATTTGCCTGATAGTGATCATTCTTTACTTACAGTAAAAGATGGAATTATAGTGGTGAAGAAGGGGGCTACGATTGAGGATGGGTTTGAGTTGTAGTGAGGGAACGCTGATCTTTATGATTGTTAAGATATGTTATGAATGTATTAAGCGATAAATCCCAACTTCTTTCACCGTTATTACATACACTGCATGCTATAAGACCGCTTAGCGCATCGTTGGAATCTGCCCTCGTTGCCGGTTTTGATTCACATGTTATTCCGAAAGGGCAGATCATGCTTTATGAAGGAGAGATATGTAAGAATCTGTGGTTTCTTGCAGATGGCTTGCTCAGGTCCTTTCACCACATCGGTGATAAGGAAACCACCTCGCGGATCATGTTTACGAATCACATTGTAATTTCGCCCGGAAGTTTTTTTAAACAGGCACCTGCTACAGAAACGATAGAAGCATTAACCGAATCTGTTGTTCTTACCCTACCTTACCACACCCTCCAGCATATTTATGAAAAATTCCCTGAATTTAATTATCATACACGTCTGATAACAGAGGAATATTTCTACAAGCAAGAGCAAAGACTATACATGCTGCGTAAGCATAATGCTGCAGATAAATACGCATTCTTTTTAGAAAATTATGGTGATTATTTAAAAGAAATCCCTCAGAAATATATTGCTTCGTTTTTAAACATTGCTCCGGAGACGCTGAGTCGTACACGGAATAAGTTTAGCAAAAAATAAATTTTCTGGTTGGTGATTTCTTGACTTTTGTCAAGAGATGGCAGTTGTATGCATATCTACATTTGTTTCTATAAAAATGTATGATATGAATAGTTCATTCAAAATTACCTTACTGATTGCTGTTATTATATTGACAGTTAATTATGCAAATGGACAGGACTCATCAAAAGTTAAGACTCCAATGTACTACCGCTTGACAGTAGGTGGCGGCACATGTACGGGAAGTAACGATGAAGGATATTTATTTGGGTTTACAATGGAATTTGCACTGCAAAGAAAAAAAACAGTTTATGCGTTAGGTGTAAAAGCCCTTGGTGCTATAGAGTTGTTAGGTACTTCCAATTTCCAAAATAATCTAAACAGTGTTGATCTTACCTATGGAAAAGTTTTCAGCCATAAGAGCTTTTTTAGCAGCATAAGTGGCGGTGTGGGATATATTTCACGTGAATCAAAAGGAGCGCTATTAGCCCGGGATGGAATAGCCTTGTTCGGAATAATAAGCAACCGTACTTATGAAAAAATTAAAACCAATTCTGTAGGCGTTCCTATATCTCTGAAAACCATGTGGATTCCTCGCAGATATGGTGGCGTTGGCTTTGAATTATATTTGAACATCAATGAAAGCACATTTTATGGAATAAATTTCTGTTACCAGTTTGGATTGCTAAGGCCTGCGCCGGAGAAGACAAGAAAGAGATGTTTATTTCGCTTTTAAGAATAGTGAGGAATTTCTTCTATTAAGTATTGATTCCTCATTAGCAACAATGTCTCCCAAAGGGGACATTGCGGATTTGGAGATTAGAACAAATGTTCGTTATAATAATCAAATCTTTGGCGGATTATTTGAAAGGTATTTTGAAACATTTCAAATGATACGATGCATCAAACCTTTTTTCTTTATACTTACAAGCTTAATCATCTCACTCCCGTCTTACAGCAACCCAAGCAATCCTGTTTATAGCTTATACAATGATACTACAAAGTGGACATTACCCCCCTTACCAAAAACACTCTCATTCGCCACAGAAAATGTCCCCTTTGAAAAACAGGATGTAAAAGAATATTTTGATCGCAACTATACGCAGATATATTACCAGACCGGTACACTGATGAATTTAATGAAACAATCTGCACGGTGGTTTCCGCTGATAGAAGAAAGACTGAGAGCAAAAGGGATCCCTGAAGATTTTAAATATGTATGTGTTGCAGAAAGTACGTTGCAAAACCTGATTTCCCGGGTGGGTGCCACAGGGTTTTGGCAGTTTATGAGCTATACGGCCCCGGGTTATGGCCTGCAGATGAACAGTAGTGTAGATGAAAGGTATAATGTTTTGAAAGCCACTGATGCTGCGTGTGCTTATTTTAAAACTGCTTTTGATAAGTTCGGCACCTGGACTGCAGCCGCAGCTTCTTTTAATTGCGGCATGGGCAGGTATAATGAGCAGGCAACTTTTCAGCAGACCAAAAACTATTATGATCTGTATCTGCCGGAAGAGACCAACAATTACATTCACCGCATCCTTTCATTCAAATATATTTTTGAAAATGCAAAAGCTTTGGGATTTAATTTAGAAACAGAAAGACTTTTTGCTCCTTACAAGACGAGGACTATGCAGGTTAATTATTCTATCAACAACCTTACACAATTTGCCCTCAACAACGGAACGACTTATAAAGTGCTGAGGATTTTGAATCCCTGGCTAAAGGGCAGAAGCCTTATTACAGGTGGCAAAACCTATGATATTCTATTACCGGTAGAATAAGGGCTTAAAGCATTGCATTCCATAAAAATCTATCCTTTTGCTGTTTCTCTTCGGTTGTTGCATCTTCCCCGGTCCACCAGTCTTTGGTTAAATCGGTGATAGTTTTTTTAGCCACGGCAACGGTATAATACTTCTTAGCATTTGTTGGCTTTATAGCATTTAATTGGATGTTTGTCACATTGATTTTTGTAGCTATCCATGATGTATACAACCGGGGTATGGTAACTCCCAATATTAACCCCGGCAATCCCTGAAAAGTTCCGGGTCCTCCTGAGATCATAATCTCATCTGTATAAAATGCAAACACATACACGCTGTCAAAAATTTTAGCTACAGCTTTTCGGCAATTAAAACCTGCTATCATCCTGCTCTCCGTTGTGATGCGCCATTCCAATGCAGGGATGCTGTCCTCAATATCAAAAGGAGATCCTTCAACAGATTTGCGAAGATTCATTTTCCCCGTAATATGATCAAAATACCAGCTGTTATTTTCATCATCCCGGCGCATGTATTCGGGGAGTTTTGCTTTCTCATCCCAGTGATCCCATTTATACAAACTTTTATTATCTGCAAAAGTGAAGGTATAATATCCTGTTTTGAATGCGGGCATGTTGTCTTTCATCATTTCCTCCCACGAGCTGTTGCCCATGGTCTTTTTAATATTTGATTTCACTTCGTACTCAATGACAGCCTTGTCAATGAACTGCTGTGCAACTGTATCCTGAGCGGAATAAAATATAACTGATAAAAGTATTAAGATTGTCTTCATAATAACGTTTAAATATTGAGCTTATTTAGTTGCTGAAGCCTTGTTTTTGAAATTCCATACGAACCCAAGCAGCCAGTATCTCTGCAAGCGGTCATTTCTTGTTTCAGTAAAAGTATTACTGTAAAAAGTTCGCTCTATTCCTATATTCTGATTTAAAATATCATTCACATCCAGATAAAAAGAAAACTCATCTTTCTTAAACGTTCTTTGGAGTTTTGCTCCAAAAAGATTGTTGCTGATAGCGGGTACCTGCGCAGTTTTCTGCCTTGCAAAAAGTTCATATTCCGTCTCTAAAGACCATACCTTTTTACAATAGACTATGCTGTTTAATGTTAACGTATTTATGAAATAATCTATTTTGTTATTGTTTTGCGAAGTGGTTTGAAGATTATAATTAATCTGATGATCTATGCTAAAGGTGTATTTTTTCTCTTTCGATTTAGATGCGTTTACACTTATACCCATCCGAGTGCTCCGGGAGTAACTTTTTAGAGAATTTATAAAATCTGTAGTTTTATTAATTCCCCCATTCGCATTAAACCCAAGCCGCATGTCAGCCTTTTTTAATTTAAATCCGCCGCCTCCGTAAAAATTCAGATTATAATTACCGGTGGTATTTACAGGTTGCGTTATGGTTTTTGCAGTGTTGGGGTCAATTATTCGATTGTTAGTGATCGCATTATTTACAAGGCCCAAGCTCAGCCCCTGGTACATGTAAATGTCTTTGATAAAATTATATCCGTTGTGATAAATATTGAAATTATTACTGAAAGAAGGTTGCAGATCAGGATTGCCGATAAACTGATTAAACTGGTCATTGTTGTTCCTTAGCGGCTGCAACTGATCAATGGTAGGTTGCCTGGTAACGCCGTTGTAACTCACCCGCACGCTGTGATTTGATTTGTAACTGTAATTAAAATTTGCCGAAGGAAAAAAGTTTGTATAATTCCTTGTGTAATTTTTATTAAAACTGATGTCCTTCAATTCAAAATCTGTAAAGCTTATTCCTGTACCGGCATTTATCTTTAATTTTTTAAAACTGTAATTAACTGTAGCAGAAGGAATGTTTTGAACGATCCTTTGTCTGAACTGATTTGACAGGGAATCAACCTTTGCATCATACTTAGCTGAGGCGGGGGAGTAGGAATAGGTGATCTGTTCATTATTTCCTGAATTCACACTGTACTGATAACCCAGCTGCAACGCATATTTTTTACCCAATGGTTCAGTATATACCAGCTTAGAAGAAACATTCTGCGTTGTCCGCTCATAATCCTTCATCTGATCATTCAGTTGGATCGAGTTATTAAAGTAATCTTCATTAAAAGACTTCAAATAATTTTTACCTGCATTATTCAGCAAATTCCAATCTGCAGTAAGCGAAAATGTTCTTCTTAGTTTTTTAAACTTATGCTTGAAAATGGCATTTCCGGAATATGCTTCTTTGTCGCTGTCTGTGCGAATTGATCTGTCAGAAGCATTTTTCAGAGTGCCCGTTTTACCTGTGGTAACACTCTTTCGGGTTTCTGCACTCTCAGTATGGTAAAAATTAGAACCTGCAGTAAGTTTCAAAGTATTTACGGAATCTATTTTAATATCGTAAGAGCCCCGCAGCTTAATATTATAACGATTAATGGAATTAAAGCCGCTTGAATTTTCATTGAGTACAGAGTCTCCCAATTGAGTCTGTATAAATGTTTGCTTGTTGTTATTGTAGCGCTGGCTGTTGTATTTCGGCGAAAAATTTACAGTGGTTTTTTCTTTCCATTTATTGGTGTACTGTGCACCGGCATTCATATTAGTGATATAACCATTTTGCGGGTCCAGGTAAGGTTCGTCATCAGAAGTGCCGCCGCGCCACATAAACATTGTGCCGCCATCATCATCCATACTCATCGTTACATTATCGTTTCCCCCGAATTTTTCCTGATCTTCCCAACTGAGCCCATCCTGGCCCGTATTCCCGGTGAGCAGGAAGCCGCTTAATTTTCTCTTCCCTTTAAAAGAACTTAAGAGGATATTACTGTTATATCTGTCATCAATCTTATCCATTAGGCCGCCCGCCATAACAACTTTTCCAAAGTATCCCTTTTTTTTATCTTCCTTTAATTTCAGGTTTATCGTCTTTTGCGTTTTACCGTCATCTATGCCGGTAAATTCTGCCTGATCACTTTTTTTATCAAATACCTGTACTTCCTTAACCGCATCTGCTCTCAGATTTTTAACTGCCATCCCCGGGTCATCGCCGAAAAATTCTTCACCATCCACTAAAACTTTTTCTACAGTCTGCCCCATAGCTTTGATCTGTCCGTTCTTATCTACCTGTATCCCCGGCATTTTTTTAAGCAATTCTTCCACATTCGCGTTTGCACTCACTTTAAAGCTATCAGCAGTATAAATTGTTGTATCTCCTTTAATACGAATGGGGCTCCCTGATCTTACGATTACTGCCTCGAGTAGTTTACTTTTCGGTGTTAAAGAAATTGTCGCAAGTTTCTCGTCATTTGCGCCTATATCAATATCATCAACAAAATCTGCAAAAACGCCGTGGGTAACTGAAAGAATATATTTCCCGGGCGCAACATTTTTAAAAAGATAAGATCCGTCTTCCTGTACACGTGTAAAAGCTTTGAGGACAGAATCCTTTGGTGTAAGCAAGACTACAACTGCATATTTCACACTTGCTTGTGAAGATGTATCTTTTACAATACCGCTGACATTATATTTCTGAGCAAAGCACAGGGTAATAAAAAACAAATGAATAAAAAACAGCAAAGGTTTTTTGTACATAAGGTTAGTTTGGAGTTAAAAGGTTTTGGTAATCAAATGTGTACATTAAACTATACACTGCAAAGTAAGTCTTCATAAATTTACGTTAAAGCAATTTGCTTATAGTCTCAGTTCACTCAAATGGCGATAAAGGTT
>JBGTJG010000368.1:0-2148 GCA_041745235.1 Ferruginibacter sp.
CGGCGGGTATGAATGGGCCAGAGCAGAGCACTTTATCATTACTATCCTTTTTGTTCTCTTCTTTGTTATACATCTCCTGCAGGTAATATTTGCCGGTTGGAATAATTTCCGCGGAATGGTCACCGGGTTTGAAGTAGTTAAAGATTTACCGGCTGCAAACGAAGAGGTACAAACAAAGGATTCAATTAGTACAAGCACAAATAATATTTAATGAAATACAAAAAGGAGCAAAAAGTCAGCGAAAATTATATCAGGAAAAAGACCATAATTTCTTTTGTGCTGTTTGCGGGCTTGATAGCTGCGGGAGTTTTCAGCTGGAACAAATTGCAGGAACAACCTAAAGAAGCAGGCGCACTCAAACCGCTGAGACAGGGACTGGAAATGAATGAATGGATTTTTAAAAATGTATTGGGGGCCCGGAATCTTTCTGAAACATACAGTAAAAACTTAGCTGCGCCAAAAGTGCGGGTAAACGGAGATGCCGGGTTAAAAAACGCCTCTGACACTGCAGGCTGGCATTTGAGCCTTGTAAAGAATACAGGTGATACAGCTCAGATCACTCTTGCACAGATTAAAGCTTTACCTAAAACCGAGATCATCTTCGATTTTAAATGTATTGAGGGGTGGAGCCAGGTTACACATTGGGGTGGTGTACGATTCAGTGATTTTGTCAGGAAATACGGCTTGGCCCCGGAAGCTGCTATGAAATATGCAGGGCTTGTTACGCCCGATAAACAATATTATGTAGGTATTGATATGGAAAGCATGATGCATCCCCAAACCATACTGTGTTATGAGATGAATGGAAAGCCGCTTCCCTTAAACCAGGGATATCCGCTCAGGCTGATCATTCCGGTAAAATACGGTGTCAAGCATTTAAAACGCATCGGCACATTATTTTTTGATGATAAACGTCCCCGCGATTACTGGCATGAACAGGGGTATGATTATTATTGCGGTTTATAAGAAGGTATTTATATTTTCCTATTTTTATCAGATGACGAGAGAAGAAAAATATATGCAGGAGGCTATTGCCCTTTCAAAAAGATCTATGGATAGCGGGGAAGGCGGGCCTTTCGGCTGTGTAATAGTAAAGGGTGATATGATTGTGGGAATGGGCAATAATAAGGTCACTTCTTCCAATGATCCTACGGCGCATGCAGAAGTAGTTGCCATAAGAGAGGCATGCAAAAATCTGGAAACATTTCAGTTGGATGGGTGCGAAATATTTACATCCTGTGAGCCATGCCCTATGTGTCTTGGTGCTATTTACTGGGCACGCCCCAAAGCAGTTTATTTTGCCAACACTCGTGAGGATGCTGCGGATATCGGGTTTGATGATTCAATGATCTATGATGAAATGAAAATTGAAAATCACGAAAGAAGAATTCCCTTAACTGCTCTTGGCAGAGGAGAAGCGATAAAAGTTTTTACCCAATGGAAAAATAAATCAGATAAAACTGAATACTGAAAAACTTCTCAGTATTGCCTTTCAAATAAAAACCACGATCTTTTTCTTTCCCTTGGTTTAAGTCCGAAACGGTCGATACTGTTTGTTTTTAAATGATTTACCGCCTCTTCTACAGAATCGGTAAAAAGACACAGCTTCAGATCTTCCGGAGATATTGTTCCGCGTGCTTTCATTACTTCATTATGCTCTATGATGTGTTTATGAAACTCTTTATCAAAAATTATAATAGGGAATTCACTGACCATCTTAGTTTGAATAAGCGTGAGCGCTTCAAAATATTCATCCAGTGTCCCGAAGCCCCCCGGCATCACTACAAACGCATAAGAATATTTCATAAGCAGGGTTTTGCGTACGAAAAAATATTTGATATTGACCCAAAAGTCCATATAAGGATTATGAGATTGTTCCCAAGGCAGAACTATGTTACAACCTACACTTCTTCCTCCTACTTCCCGAGCCCCTCTGTTAGCGGCTTCCATTATACCGGGTCCGCCGCCCGTCATAATTGTAAAGCCTAATTTGGCGATCTCTCCCGCTATCTTTTGCGTTTGTTTATAATAGACATGATCTTCTTTAAAGCGGGCGGAACCGAAGATTGTTACACAGGGGCCGGCGAAATGCAGGCTGCGAAAACCTTTAATAAATTCCATTAAAACACTGAATGCAAACTTGAAATC